>NZ_JBEOPS010000012.1:0-197875 GCF_040310305.1 Pseudomonas sp. HY13-MNA-CIBAN-0226 | reverse complement strand
CGTAGCTCAGTTGGTAGAGCACGGGATTGTGACTCCCGTTGTCGAGGGTTCGATCCCCTTCGTCCACCCCATATTTCAAAAGGCGCCAGATTAACAGTCTGGCGCCTTTGCTTTAACAGCTTCAACCCGCGGATGTGGTGGAATTGGTAGACACACTGGATTTAGGTTCCAGCGCCGCAAGGTGTAAGAGTTCGAGTCTCTTCATCCGCACCAAATAAAGCTTCAGTCATGCCGCTTGGCTTGAGTGGGGTTCGACGAGAAACTCCGGTTCACTTGTCATGCTACATGGTGGGCGTAGCTCAGTTGGTAGAGCACGGGATTGTGACTCCCGTTGTCGAGGGTTCGATCCCCTTCGTCCACCCCATATTTCGAAAGGCGCCAGATTTAACAGTCTGGCGCCTTTTTTGTTTCAGTGGTTCACGGCCGCAGTTACTGGGTCGTAGTGGCGGGGCGTTTCGTCGTATTTATGTTTTTCGATGATGCCGCGCCCCCCGCCGGCCTTGTTCGCAAGGTCGGTTGTCCGGGGTCTGCTCGGCAACCCCTTCTATATATAGGAGGGTTGGTGCAGAGCCCTGGCGTGATTGACCGTATTTGCCATTGGGGCGGGCTGCATTGGTGTATCCGCCCCTATAAATTGCCTGCCACGTTTTTACCCGTTTTCAGTAGGGTGACTTCTTGAGTTTGACCTACTAGAATGTATGCCCTTGATTCTGGGGTCGGAAACGGCCGGCCAACGTCTGTGCAACGAGGAATATCCATGCAAGTTTCTGTTGAAAATACTTCTGCTCTTGAGCGCCGCATGAGCATCACCGTGCCGGCTGAGCGCATCGAGATTCAGGTCAACAAGCGTCTGCAGCAGACTGCCCAAAAGGCCAAGATTGCTGGATTCCGTCCAGGCAAAGTGCCAATGAGCGAAATCAAGCGCCGTTTTGGTGCTGATGCCCGCCAGGAAGCTGTTGGTGACGTGATCCAGTCTTCGTTCTACGAAGCCGTAGTTGAGCAAAAGCTGAACCCGGCTGGGGCTCCTTCGATCGAGCCAAAATCTCTGGAAGCTGGCAAAGATCTGGAATATGTAGCCATCTTCGAAGTGTTCCCTGAGTTCACCGTTGCCGGTTTCGAAGGTATCGCTGTCGAGCGCCTGAGCGCTGACGTAACTGATGCTGATCTGGACAAGATGCTGGACGTACTGCGCAAGCAGAACACCCGCTTCGAAGAAACTGATCGCGCTGCTCAGAACGATGACCAGCTGAACATCGATTTCGTTGGCAAGGTCGACGGCGAAGTGTTCGCTGGCGGTTCCGCCAAAGGTACTCAGCTGGTGCTGGGTTCCGGCCGCATGATCCCTGGTTTCGAAGACGGCCTGGTTGGCGCTAAAGCCGGCGAAGAGCGCGTTCTGAACCTGACCTTCCCTGAGGACTATCAGAACCTCGACCTGGCCGGCAAGACCGCTGAGTTCACCGTCACCGTGAACAGCGTTTCCGAGCCGAAACTGCCAGAACTGAACGAAGAATTCTTCGCTCAATTCGGCATCAAGGAAACCGGTTTGGAAGGCTTCCGCGCCGAAGTTCGCAAGAACATGGAGCGCGAGCTGCGCCAGGCCATCAAGTCCAAGGTCAAGAATCAGGTAATGGACGGTCTGCTGGCCACCAACCCGATCGAAGTGCCAAAAGCCTTGCTGTCCAACGAAGTTGACCGTCTGCGTGTGCAGGCTGTTCAGCAATTCGGCGGCAACATCAAGCCTGATCAACTGCCTGCCGAGCTGTTCGAAGAACAAGCCAAGCGTCGCGTTGTACTGGGTCTGATCGTGGCTGAAGTGGTCAAGCAGTTCGACCTCAAGCCTGACGAAGCCCGCGTTCGCGAAATGATTCAGGAAATGGCTTCGGCCTACCAGGAACCTGAGCAGGTCGTGTCCTGGTACTACAAGAATGACCAGCAACTGAACGAAGTTCGTTCGGTTGTGCTGGAAGAACAAGTTGTGGATACTGTTCTGCAGAAGGCTAACGTGACCGACAAATCGGTCTCTTACGAAGAAGCAGTCAAGCCGGTAGAAGCTGCACCAGCCGCCTGATCGTTTTTGCGCTAAGAAGTACACACCATAAGCCAGCCTTCGCGCTGGCTTATGCGTATTCAAGACATAACTATTTGGGAGCGACTGCAGAGCATGTTCCGTAATTCTTATATTCAGCAGAACTCTGATATCCAGGCCGCAGGCGGCCTGGTCCCGATGGTTGTCGAGCAATCCGCTCGTGGCGAGCGCGCCTATGACATCTACTCGCGTCTTCTCAAGGAGCGCGTGATTTTCCTGGTTGGCCCGGTAGAGGACTACATGGCCAACCTGATCTGTGCGCAGCTGCTATTCCTTGAAGCGGAAAATCCGGACAAGGACATCCATCTCTACATCAACTCCCCGGGCGGTTCGGTGACTGCAGGCATGTCGATCTACGACACCATGCAATTCATCAAGCCGAACGTGTCGACCACCTGCATTGGACAAGCCTGCAGCATGGGCGCATTCCTGCTGACGGCCGGTGCCCCGGGCAAGCGTTTCTGCCTGCCGAACTCGCGCGTGATGATTCACCAGCCACTGGGCGGTTTCCAGGGCCAGGCTTCGGACATCGAAATCCATGCCAAGGAAATCCTGTTCATTCGCGAGCGTCTCAATACGCTGATGGCCAAGCACAGCGGGCACACACTTGAAGAAATCGAGCGCGATACCAACCGCGATAATTTCATGAGTGCGGAAGCCGCGCGTGCGTACGGGCTGATCGATGAAGTGATCTCCCAGCGCCCAGCTTAAAATAAGCAGCTCAAAATAGGGCTGGTCGGCTTGTCTGATCACCTGCGGACTTGAAAAAGCCCGCAATAGCCTTCATCTTGTGTTGCAAGCCTATCGGATTTGGATCGATCGAATGACTGACACCCGCAACGGCGAGGACAACGGCAAACTGCTTTATTGCTCCTTCTGTGGCAAAAGCCAGCATGAAGTGCGCAAATTGATTGCCGGTCCCTCGGTCTTTATTTGCGACGAGTGCGTCGACCTGTGCAACGACATCATCCGTGAGGAGGTGCAGGAAGCCCAGGCCGAAAGCAGCGCGCATAAATTGCCATCGCCTAAAGAAATCAGCGGCATCCTTGATCAGTATGTGATTGGTCAAGAGCGTGCGAAGAAGGTTCTGGCCGTAGCGGTGTACAACCACTACAAACGTCTGAACCAGCGCGACAAAAAGAATGACGACGTCGAACTCGGCAAGAGCAACATCTTGCTGATCGGCCCGACAGGCTCGGGTAAAACCCTGCTTGCCGAAACACTTGCCCGCTTGCTGAACGTTCCGTTCACCATCGCCGACGCTACCACCCTCACGGAGGCGGGTTACGTAGGTGAAGATGTCGAGAACATCATTCAGAAGTTGTTGCAGAAGTGCGATTACGACGTGGAAAAGGCCCAGATGGGCATTGTCTACATCGATGAGATCGACAAGATCTCGCGCAAGTCCGACAACCCGTCGATCACCCGGGACGTTTCCGGTGAAGGCGTACAGCAGGCGCTGCTCAAGTTGATTGAAGGCACGGTCGCTTCCGTTCCGCCTCAAGGTGGTCGCAAGCATCCGCAACAGGAATTCCTTCAGGTCGACACCCGTAACATCCTGTTCATCTGCGGCGGTGCGTTCTCCGGTCTGGAGAAAGTCATCCAGAACCGTTCCACCAAGGGTGGCATCGGTTTCAACGCCGAAGTGCGCAGCAAGGAAGAAGGCAAGAAAGTCGGTGAGTCCCTGCGTGAAGTCGAGCCTGACGATTTGGTCAAGTTCGGTCTGATCCCGGAATTTGTCGGTCGTCTGCCGGTACTTGCCACGCTGGACGAGCTTGATGAGGCTGCGCTGATGCAGATTCTCACCGAGCCGAAAAATGCTCTGACCAAACAGTATGCCAAGCTGTTCGAGATGGAAGGTGTTGACCTGGAATTCCGGGCTGACGCGCTGAAATCGGTTGCCAAACGTGCCCTGGAACGCAAGACCGGTGCCCGTGGACTGCGCTCGATTCTCGAAGGTGTACTGCTCGACACCATGTACGAAATCCCCTCGCAATCCGAGGTGAGCAAGGTGGTGATCGATGAAAGCGTGATAGAAGGCAAGTCCAAGCCACTGTATATCTACGAAAACAGTGAGCCGGCTGCCAAGGCCGCGCCAGACGCTTAAGCGTCACGCAGCTGGAATAAAGAAGGGGCCTTCGGGCCCCTTTGCTTTTTGCAGGTTTTAACACAGTCATTGCGCTTGTTTTTTTTCAAGGCAGCCCCCATCTTGGTTTCAAGCTTACTTCCATCTGTTTACGGCCTTATGGCCGCCGTAGAGGCGAAATCATGAAGACAACCATCGAATTGCCTCTCCTGCCATTGCGTGATGTTGTGGTTTATCCGCACATGGTTATCCCGCTGTTCGTGGGGCGCGAGAAATCTATCGAAGCCCTCGAGGCCGCGATGACGGGTGACAAGCAGATCCTTCTGCTGGCCCAGAGAAACCCTGCTGACGACGACCCCGGTGAAGATGCCCTTTACCGTGTAGGTACCATTGCGACTGTCCTGCAGCTGCTCAAGCTGCCTGACGGCACGGTCAAGGTTCTGGTCGAAGGTGAGCAGCGGGGCGCCGTGGAGCGCTTCAGCGAAGTGGACGGCCATTGCCGTGCAGAAGTCTCCCTGATCGACGAAGTCGACGCACCGGAGCGCGAGTCGGAAGTTTTCGTTCGCAGCCTGCTGGCCCAGTTCGAACAATATGTGCAGTTGGGCAAGAAGGTCCCTGCTGAAGTCCTGTCGTCGCTCAACAGCATCGACGAGCCAGGCCGCCTGGTCGACACCATGGCCGCGCACATGGCCCTGAAGATCGAGCAGAAGCAGGAAATCCTCGAAATCATTGATCTGTCGGCCCGGGTCGAGCACGTGCTCGCGCTGCTGGATGCCGAAATCGACCTGCTGCAGGTCGAAAAACGCATTCGCGGTCGGGTCAAGAAACAAATGGAGCGCAGCCAGCGCGAGTACTACCTGAATGAGCAGATGAAGGCCATTCAGAAGGAGCTCGGCGACAGCGACGAAGGCCACAACGAAATCGAAGAGCTGAAAAAGCGCATCGATGCCGCTGGCTTGCCGAAGGATGCCCTGGCCAAGGCCCAAGGCGAATTGAACAAGCTCAAGCAGATGTCGCCGATGTCGGCGGAAGCGACCGTGGTGCGTTCCTACATCGACTGGCTGGTGCAGGTGCCGTGGAAGGCCCAGAGCAAGGTTCGCCTGGATCTGGCCCGCGCCGAAGACATCCTCGACGCCGACCACTATGGCCTGGAAGAAGTCAAAGAGCGGATCCTCGAATACCTCGCCGTGCAAAAACGCGTGAAGAAAATTCGCGGCCCGGTGTTGTGCCTGGTCGGTCCTCCAGGGGTCGGTAAAACGTCCCTGGCGGAGTCGATTGCCCACGCCACCAACCGTAAATTCGTGCGCATGGCCCTCGGTGGCGTGCGTGATGAAGCTGAAATCCGTGGTCATCGCCGTACTTACATCGGTTCGATGCCAGGAAGATTGATTCAAAAGATGACAAAGGTGGGTGTGCGTAACCCGCTGTTCCTGCTCGATGAAATCGACAAGATGGGCAGCGACATGCGCGGCGATCCGGCGTCGGCGTTGTTGGAAGTGCTCGACCCCGAGCAGAACCACAACTTCAACGATCACTATCTGGAAGTCGACTACGACCTGTCCGATGTGATGTTCCTGTGCACCTCCAACTCCATGAATATCCCGCCTGCGCTGCTCGACCGGATGGAAGTGATTCGTCTGCCGGGCTACACCGAAGACGAGAAGATCAACATCGCCGTCAAGTACCTCTCGCCCAAGCAGATCACTGCCAACGGCTTGAAGAAAGGTGAGCTGGAATTCGACGCCGAAGCCATCCGCGACATCATCCGCTACTACACCCGCGAAGCCGGTGTACGGGGGCTGGAGCGACAGATAGCCAAGGTTTGCCGCAAGGCGGTCAAAGAGCACGCAATGGAAAAACGCTTCTCGGTGAAGGTCACTGCCGACATGCTGGAGCACTTCCTGGGCGTGCGTAAATTCCGCTACGGCCTGGCTGAATCCCAGGACCAGATCGGTCAGGTAACCGGGCTGGCGTGGACCCAGGTGGGCGGCGAACTGCTGACTATCGAAGCCGCAGTCGTGCCAGGCAAGGGCCAGTTGATCAAGACCGGTTCCCTGGGTGATGTGATGGTCGAGTCGATCACCGCTGCTTTGACGGTGGTGCGCAGCCGGGCCAAAAGCCTGGGGATTCCCCTGGATTTCCACGAGAAGCGCGACACGCACATCCACATGCCGGAAGGGGCGACCCCGAAGGACGGCCCTAGCGCTGGTGTAGGCATGTGCACGGCCCTGGTATCGGCCCTGACTGGGATCCCGGTGCGCGCGGATGTCGCCATGACCGGTGAAATTACCTTGCGTGGCCAGGTGCTGGCGATTGGTGGTCTGAAGGAAAAACTGCTCGCGGCACACCGCGGTGGAATCAAGACCGTGATCATTCCTGAAGAGAACGTACGCGATCTGAAGGAAATTCCTGACAATATTAAGCAGGATCTGCAGATCAAACCGGTTAAATGGATTGACGAGGTCCTGCAAATTGCGCTGCAATACGCGCCGGAGCCCTTGCCTGATGTGGCTCCCGAGATAGTCGCAAAGGATGAAAAACGCGAGTCTGACTCTAAGGAAAGAATTAGCACGCATTAATACGCATTTGCCTGGGGGGCTTCCTTGACAGCTTTTTAGAGCCCTTGTTATAAAGCGGCTCTTATAGTGTCTGTAGGCCATTCAGCACTCGTTTTTGCTTTCACCAAAAAACTTAGAATCATACTCAAATAGATATAAGGGGACTTAGAGTGAACAAGTCGGAACTGATTGATGCTATCGCTGCATCCGCTGATATCCCGAAAGCTGCTGCTGGCCGTGCGCTGGACGCTGTAATCGAATCCGTCACTGGCGCTCTCAAGGCTGGCGACTCTGTTGTTCTGGTTGGCTTCGGTACTTTCTCCGTGACTGATCGTCCTGCTCGCATTGGTCGTAACCCACAGACCGGTAAGACGCTGGAAATCGCAGCCGCCAAGAAACCAGGTTTCAAAGCCGGTAAAGCACTGAAAGAAGCTGTCAACTAAGTTCGATTCAGGTTTTTGCCTATCCGGGTCGGGGTCATACCTGACCTGGCAGCGGAGCGGTAGTCCAGTCGGCGAGTCGCCGGTCCGAGACGCCGAGGGTCGCACGTTCGATCCCCTCGGTCCGCTCCGCCAGTTACGAGAAGGCGCATCCTCGGATGCGCCTTTCTTCTATCCGGATTCTACCCACGCTCCACGGTTGCCTAATTTTGAAGTTCAACCGTTTCTGGGGGACGCATGCTGCAAAATATCAGGGACAATTCACAAGGCTGGATTGCCAAAACCATTATCGGGATCATCGTTGTACTGATGGCTTTCACCGGTGTCGAAGCCATATTCCAGGCGACTAGCAACAGCCAGGACGCGGCCAAGGTCAATGGTGAAGAAATCAGTCAGAGCGAGCTCAGCCAGGCGGTTGATATGCAACGCCGTCAGCTGATGCAACAGCTGGGCAAGGATTTCGATGCCTCGCTGCTCGACGAGAAAATGCTGCGCGAATCTGCCCTCAAGGGCCTGATCGACCGCAAGCTGCTGCTGCAAGGTGCGCAGGACTCCAAGTTCGCATTTTCCGAGGCTGCTCTGGATCAAGTGATCCTGCAGACGCCTGAGTTCCAGGTGGACGGCAAGTTTAGCGCCGAGCGCTTTGATCAGGTTATTCGTCAACTGGGCTACAGCCGGATGCAATTCCGTCAGATGCTGGCTCAGGAAATGCTGATCGGCCAGTTGCGTGCAGGCCTGGCAGGCAGCGGTTTTGTCACCGACGCCCAAGTGCTTGCGTTTGCTCGCCTGGAAAAACAGACCCGTGATTTCGCCACCTTGAATGTCAAGGCCGATCCGGCGGCTGTGAAGCTGACTGACGATGAGGTCAAGGCTTACTACGACGAGCACGCCAAGGAGTTCATGACGCCGGACCAGGTGGTCATCGATTACATCGAAATGAAGAAGTCCTCCTTCTTCGATCAGGTCAGCGTCAAGGACGAGGACCTGCAGGCGGCTTATCAGAAAGAGATCGCGAACCTGTCCGAGCAGCGTCGGGCGGCGCACATCCTGATCGAAGTGAATGACAAGGTCACCGAGGCGCAAGCCAAGGCGAAGATCGAAGACATTCAGGCGCGCTTGGCCAAGGGCGAGAAGTTCGAGGCGCTGGCCAAGGAATTTTCCCAGGATCCGGGTTCGGCGAACAACGGTGGCGACCTCGGCTACGCAGGTCCGGGTGTGTATGACCCGGCCTTCGAAACGGCCTTGTACACCCTGGCCAAGGATCAGGTTTCCGCACCGGTTCGCACCGACTACGGTTTCCACCTGATCAAGCTGTTGGGCGTGGAAGCACCTGAGGTGCCGACGCTGGCCACCCTGAAAGACAAGCTGACCCGCGAACTGAAAGCCCAGCAGGTTGAACAGCGTTTCGTCGAGGCTACCAAGCAGCTCGAAGACTCCTCGTTCGAAGCTTCCGACCTGGCCCAGCCGGCCCAGGACTTGAACCTGACCGTGCACACCTCCAAGCCGTTCGGCCGCGAGGGTGGCGAAGGTGTTACGGCCAATCGTGCCGTGGTCACTGCAGCGTTCAGCCCGGAAGTACTGGATGAAGGTGCCAACAGCACCGCCATCGAGCTGGATCCTGAAACTGTGATCGTGTTGCGTGCAAAGGAACACCTCAAGCCTGCCCAACTGCCGCTGGAAAGCGTGAATGCCAGCATTCGTTCGCAGTTGGCCAAGGAGCACGCCAGTGCTGCCGCCAAGACCAAGGCCGACGAGTTGATCGCCAGCCTGCGCGAGGGCAAGGCCCCAGCGGACAAGGCGATTGACGGTCAAGGCTGGAAAGTCATCGAAGCCGCCACTCGTGCTCAGGAAGGGGTTGACCCGGCTGTGCTGCAGGCGTTGTTCCGCATGCCGAAGCCGGCTGCCAAGGACCAACCGACCTACAGCAGCGTGACCCTGGCAGATGGCAGCCTGGTAATCGTGCGACTGAATTCGGTCAACGAAGCCGCTGCACCGACCGACGAAGAGAAGGCTCAATACCGTCGCTTCCTCGCCTCGCGCATTGGCCAGCAGGACTTTGCCGCGTACCGTAAACAGCTGGAAAGTGCTGCAGACATCAAGCGTTTCTGATGCCTTGCCACGCTACACGCTAGACGAAAACCCCAGCCAGCCGGCTGGGGTTTTTTTTTGAGCTCGCATTCGGTTAAGTGACATTGCTGATAAGCAAGATGGAATGGGAGGCTGAAATGATGGTCAACCACCTGTAATTGTTACAAGACGCAATCGATGCGACGCTAAGCATCGATCTGTTGCACAATACGCCCCGGACCGTTTTCTTCAGGATGTTCAATGTTTAAATCATTTCCCATGCGTGTTGTCGGGCTGGCATTGGTGCTGGGCGCTGCTGCCGGCTGTTCGTCGAAGAAAGCCGCCATCTACGAGCATGAGAACTTCGATGACTCCGGTACGTTTTCACGCAATTACCCGGTGACCGACGCACAAACCTGTGAAGCCGCTCGTCGGGCTCTGTTGAGCCAGGGCTATATCATCACCAGCAGCGATCCAAAACTGGTGAGTGGCCACAAGAGCTTTCAGCAGACTGGCGAAACCCACATGGAAATCAGTTTCAGTGTGGTGTGCGCCGATGACGGCAGCGAAGGGCACCACGCGACCATGTTCGCCAACGCCTTGCAAGACCGCTATGCACTGAAAAAGACCAACAATTCCGCAAGCCTGGGTGTCGGTGTGTTGGGCTCGGTATCGATGCCGATCGGTTCGTCGGATGATTCGATGGTGAAGGTGGCCAGCGAAACGGTATCGTCCGCCAAATTCTACGAACGCTTTTTTGCCCTGGTCGAGCTGTTCCTGCCCCCGGAAGCAAAAAAAGCTGCACACATTCCGGAAAAGCCGAAAACCGATCTGGGCATGCCTGAAACCAAGGCCGCACCGGCTGCGCTGGTACCCGTTGCAACACCAGCACCAGCACCAGCACCAGCACCAGCAGCCGAGCCAGCGCCAGCAGCACCGATAACGGAACCTGCCCCGGCGCCGATCGAAACGGCTCCTGCGGCTTCCGAGCCGGTTAAGCCACCGGCTGAAGCGGCACCGATCACGCCAGCCGAAGTCAGCGAGCCTGCGTCATCGACTGAAACAGTCACGCCACCGCCCGAATCGAGCCTGCCGCCGCCCAGCGAACCGATCCCGGCCATGCCCGCTTCAGGTCAGTAATATTCGGTCATTGATCCACGTCACCCAGGCCGTAGCTCTACGGCCTGTCTAGAAAAACCCCCGCGATAAATTCCCTGACGCCTGCTACGTTTTAATCGGTAGCCGCCGAGCGGCGCACCTGCGTCATTTTTCTTTCATGCGGGCACTTTATGCTCAAGGCGCTGGTCATTTATTCAGGCGTTTTTTTTAACGAGCAGTGAGGGATGTAACAATGGACGATTATCAAGAAGAACTGCTCGAGTACCAGGCATTCGAACTCGATCCGCTGGAACCTGCCGAAGACGCTACCGAGCTCTAGGCCTCAGGCTGATTGGCGATGGCTTCGGCGAAATTCGCCGGGGGTTTGGCCGCTCCAGCGCTTGAAGGCCCTTTGAAAGGCTTCGGCTGAAGCGAAGCCCAGCAAATAGGCGATTTCTCCGAATGCCAGTTCGGTGTCACGGATGTAGGTCATGGCCAGGTCGCGACGGGTATCGTTGAGGATTGCACGAAACTGCGTGCCTTCTTCAGCAAGCTTGCGCCGCAAGGTCCAGGTGGGCAGCTTCAGGCGTGCCGCCACTTCTTCCAGGTCGGGTTCCCGGCCGCCATTCAATAACGGCCCCAGCAGCTGAGTGATGCGTTCACGCAGGCTGCGCGTGCGGGTCAATTGTTCCAGTTCCCGCTCACACAGCTGCAACAGGTGGCGCCAAGTGCTGGGGCAGTGCTCCGGGTTACGCTGGCCGAGGCTGGCAAGGCTCAAGCGCAGCTGGTTGTGCTCGCTGCCAAACTGAATCGGGCAGTCGCCCAGGCCTTCGTAAGCTTGCGCGTAGTCCGGGGTCTGGAACTCGACTTCGATGCGTTCGGCGCGCAACGGGGCAGGGCACAGGCTCGACAGTTGATGCAACCAGCCCGAGATGATCGAATCCACCACAAAGCGGTTGTAGCTGTTGTACGGGCTGATGGAATAGAACCGCAACCAGGCACCCTGGGCGTCTTCGTGAAAGCTCGATTGGCCGCGGTAATTGGACCCGTACAAGGCTTCAAAGCGACTCAGGCAGCGGGCTCCTTCGCGTACTGTCGGAGCCTGGGCGGCGGTGATGCCCGCCAGGCCGGCCTGACTCAGGCGACTGAGCTGGCCCATGCGCAGACCCAGTGCGGGATTGCCGGTCAGTTGGATTGCGCTGTGGCCCAGGCGCATGTAGCGAGGGATCGATAACCGCGCACCGGCTTCGCTCAAGCGCGCGGCGTCGAGCCCGTATTGCTCGAGCAAGGGCTGTGGGTCCAGGTCGTGGCTGCGCACCGCATCGGCCAGGCTGTGGACGAAGCCCACCGACAGGTCTCCGAGGCGCATCGGCAGCGGTTTCATGGCCTACAACCAGAGGTTCAGCAGGCGTGCGCCACGGGCATCGCCGTCGGCAAAATGCTGGCCGTTGCTGCTGAGAAAACTATGCCCGGCGCTACCCTTGTCCCAGAACTGGCCACGCAGGAACACACTCATGCCGCCGATGGCCTGGCTGCTCGGTGGTTGCGCAGTAAGGGTCAGGCGTTGCCAGGCCTGGCCTTCACTGAGCTCACCGGCCTTGAGGCTGACCGAGCTCGGAGTGGCCAGCCCTTTGTAGCCGCGCCATGGTTGATCCCAGGCGCCGCGTCCCATGACATAGGCCGGTACTGCTACCAGTTGCGCGCCCTGTTCGTTGAGTTTGCGGTAGTTGTCCGGGTACCAGCTGTCACTGCCGATCAGTACGCCCAGGCGTCCGGCCGGCGTGTCGACGACATTCATGGCGTGCTCGCCATTGGCAGCGATCACATCACTTTGATCGAACACCGGATGGATCTGCCGTTGTGGCTGGCCGATTGGCAATCCGTCACGACCAAACACCACGCTGCTGTTGAACAGCGCACCACGGCCGATCCTCAGCCTGCCATCGATGATGCTCGGTTCGGGTAGCACGATGGACCCTGCGACCAGGGTCACGTTGAATTCTTTCGCCAGGCCACCGAAGAGTGCCTGGTAGTCCTTGGCCATGCCCTTGGCCTTCATTCGCAAATGCGCGTCATCCAGGCGATTGTCGCCTTCGGCGCCGATCCAGGCCCGGGCGAACTTCAAGGGGTTGCTCGCGGCCAGCCAGTTCATGGCTTCCTTCAGCGTGGTGGCCTGGTACAACTCGTCTTTTTCGCCGCTCACCATCAGCCAGGTGCCGACGTGTTCCGGCAGCACGACGATGGTTTTTTCGTTGAGCAGGCCCTGTTGTTCGGCCTTTTGCAGGTAAGCCGCCAGTTTGCGATGCAGGCGCGCCGGGCTTTGATAATCGGTGGGGAACAACTCGGGTTGGATACCCAACAGGTTGCCATGAGTGCCCGGAACACCCTGGTCGACCGCGAGATCAATGCGCAGGTCGGAGAGGTAATGTCCCACGGGACGGTCTGCGGCCCACATCGCGTAGGTCGTCAGGGCGGCAATCAATGCCATGGATAAGGTCAGGTACAGAAGTTTGCGCATGGGAAAACAGTCAACGGCCGTGTGCAGGGTTCGCGAGTAGGGTAGGGCCCATGCCGGCGCTTGCCAAGGGGCGCTGCACATTTGGATCAATAAGTTGTCAGTTTCGGTCATTGAGCGATGGCGGCGCGGCTCTTAGTCTGTTCAGCATGAATGACGGGGCCGTAGAGCTCCTGCACTTTTTCCGTGATCGCTCGTTGTGGAGTTACCGATGGCCGCCGCTTATTACCCGCACCTGTTGGCCCCGCTGGACCTGGGTTTTACCACGCTGCGCAACCGTACCCTGATGGGCTCGATGCACACCGGCCTTGAAGAGAAGCCGGGTGGATTCGAGCGCATGGCGGCGTATTTTGCCGAACGCGCTCGTGGCGGTGTCGGCCTGATGGTCACCGGGGGCATCGGCCCGAACGACGAGGGCGGGGTTTACTCCGGCGCGGCCAAGCTGACCACCGAGGAAGAGGCACTCAAACACCAGATCGTCACCCGCGCCGTGCACGAGGCCGGTGGCAAGATCTGCATGCAGATCCTGCACGCTGGCCGCTATGCCTATAGCCCCAAGCAGGTGGCGCCGAGTGCCATCCAGGCGCCGATCAACCCGTTCAAGCCTAAAGAGCTGGACGAGGAAGGCATCGAGAAGCAGATCAGCGATTTTGTCACCTGCTCGACCCTGGCACAGAAAGCCGAGTACGACGGCGTGGAAATCATGGGGTCCGAAGGTTACTTCATTAACCAGTTCCTCGCGGCTCACACCAACCATCGCACCGACCGCTGGGGTGGCAGCTACGAAAACCGCATGCGCCTGCCGGTGGAAATCGTCCGGCGAGTGCGCGAAGCGGTAGGCCCGAATTTCATCATCATCTTCCGCCTGTCGATGCTCGACCTGGTGGAAGGCGGCAGCTCATGGGAAGAAATCGTCACCCTGGCCAAGGCCATCGAACAGGCTGGCGCGACCATCATCAACACCGGTATCGGCTGGCACGAAGCGCGCATCCCGACCATCGCCACCAAGGTACCGCGAGCCGCGTTCAGCAAAGTCACGGCCAAGCTGCGCGGCTCGGTGAGCATTCCCCTGATCACCACCAACCGCATCAATACACCGGAAATCGCCGAACAGATTCTGGCCGAAGGCGACGCCGACATGGTGTCGATGGCGCGACCATTCCTCGCCGACGCCGACTTCGTCAATAAGGCCGCCGCTGGCCGCGCCGATGAAATCAATACCTGCATCGGCTGTAACCAGGCGTGCCTGGACCACACCTTTGGCGGCAAACTCACCAGCTGCCTGGTGAATCCGCGGGCCTGTCATGAAACCGAGCTCAACTACCTGCCGGTGCAGCAGATCAAGAAAATTGCCGTCGTCGGCGCCGGTCCTGCCGGTTTGTCGGCGGCCACCGTGGCCGCAGAGCGCGGTCATCAGGTGACGCTGTTCGATTCGGCGAGTGAGATCGGCGGCCAGTTCAACATCGCCAAGCGCGTGCCGGGCAAGGAAGAGTTCTTCGAAACCTTGCGCTATTTCGGGCGCAAGCTGCAGACCACCCACGTGGAACTGTGCCTGAACACCCGTGTAGACGTCGCGCAACTGGTGGAGGGCGGTTTCGACGAGATCATTCTCGCCACCGGTATCGCGCCGAGAACGCCAGCGATTCCGGGGGTGGAAAATGCCAAGGTGTTGAGTTACCTGGACGTGATCCTCGAGCGCAAACCGGTAGGCAAGCGCGTGGCGGTGATCGGTGCGGGGGGTATCGGTTTCGACGTCTCGGAATTCCTGGTGCACCAAGGCGTATCGACCAGCCTGGACCGGACAGCGTTCTGGAAAGAGTGGGGTATCGATACTGCTCTGCAGGCGCGCGGCGGCGTTTCCGGAATCAAGGCAGAGCCCCACGCTCCGGCCCGTGAAGTGTTCTTGCTGCAACGTAAGAAATCCAAGGTCGGTGACGGTCTGGGCAAGACCACCGGCTGGATCCACCGCACCGGCTTGAAAAACAAACAGGTGCAGATGCTCAACAGTGTCGAGTACCTGAAGATCGATGATGAGGGTTTGCATATCCGCATTGGCGAAACCGGCGAGCCGCAGGTGTTGGCGGTGGACAATATCGTGATCTGCGCCGGGCAGGACCCATTGCGCGAGTTGCACGATGGCCTGGTCGCGGCGGGACAGAATGTGCACCTGATCGGCGGCGCGGATGTGGCGGCCGAACTGGACGCCAAGCGCGCCATCAACCAGGGTTCGCGACTGGCTGCGCAGTTGTAACAGCAGGTCCAGCGTGCCAATGGCTGTCGCGAGCAGGCGTGCTCCCACAGATTCAGTGTGGGAGCGAGCCTGCTCGCGATAGCGTCCTTCAAGCGACTAGAATGCTGGCTCTTTCCAAGTACAATCAGACGCGAATGCTTTTTCCTCCTTCCAGTTGGCTCCCCCACGCCCCCCTCGAACCCCTTCAGCTCGATTGGCTCTCACGATCCAGTATCGAAGTCGCCGTCCTGCGCCTCGACCAGATCGACCCACTGATCAGCGGCAACAAATGGTTCAAGCTCATTGAGCATCTCAAGGCCGCAGACCTCGTCGGTGCCAAGGGCATCATCAGCCTCGGCGGCGCGCACTCCAATCATCTCCACGCATTAGCGGCGGCAGGCAAGCGCTTCGGCTTCGGCACCGTCGGGCTGTTGCGCGGTCATCCCCAGGACACGCCCACCGTTCTAGACCTGCAGGCGTACGGCATGCAATTGCACTGGCTGGGTTATGGCGGTTATCGCGCGCGGCATGAGGCAGGGTTCTGGGAGCCTTGGCGCGCCCTGTATCCAGACTTGCTGGCGGTGCCGGAAGGGGGCGGCGGTTTGCTCGGGGCCAAAGGCTGCATGCAACTCAAGTCGATGGTCGCCCAGCAATTGCATGGCCTGGGCTGGAGTGGTTACGACGGCTGGTGGCTGGCCTGTGGCACCGGTACCACCCTGGCCGGCCTGGTGCTCGCGGAGGCGGGTGCGCATCCGGTCCACGGCGCGCTGGCGGTACCGGATGACCATGGCGTGGAGCAGCAGGTCGAAGCAATCATGCAGCAGGCCGGTTCGCCCCACAGCGCTTATCAATTGCTCGACGCCAGTCGCGGCGGGTTCGCAAAGGTCGATGCGCCGTTGCTTGAATTCATCGAGCAGACCGAGCAGGCCAGCGGTATTGCACTGGAACCGCTCTACACCGGCAAGGCATTGCTCGCGCTAAAACAGCACATCGACGCCGGCAAACTCAAGCCAGGGTCGCGCCTGATCTTCATCCATACGGGCGGCTTGCAAGGCCGGCGAGGATTTCAGGCGGCGCCAAGTCCCTGAGCCCCGCGTTCGCCTCAGCCCCGTTTAGGCATCATCCGCAACAAGGTGTTATCACGCACCACGTAATGGTGATAAAGCCCCGCCAGTGCATGCAGCCCAATCAGCCAGTAGCCGATCGTGCCACCCAGCTCATGCCAGCCCTCGATCTGTTTCCCCAGCGCCTTGTCTTCCGGGATCAGTAGCGGCAGGTCAAAGCCGTAGAACATCACTTGGTGGCCCTTGGCGCTGGTGGTCAGCCAACCCAGTATCGGCATGGCAATCATGAACAGATATAACGCCCAATGCATCGCCTTGGCGAGTGCGTTTTGCCAGCGCGGTGAGGCCGGGAATATTCTGGGGGCGGGGCCGACACTGCGCGCCAACAGGCGCAGCCAGACCAGGACGAAGACCGTCAGGCCGAGCATGAAATGCGATTCGGTGATCAACGTCCGCCCGCCACTGCCTTTGGGGAACGCTCCACGAAACTCGATACAGGCATACACCAGCGCCAGCAGGACCAACATCAACCAATGCAAGGTGATGGATACGGTACTGTAACGTGATTCAGAACTCTTCCACGGCATACAGGTATTCCTCACGGGCGGTTTGCAGGTTCACCGCTCTTTCGACGGTGTGCCTTAACTGTAAGCCCGTTTCGTCCCGTGCGCCTGTCGCGATGCTTCTTTCAATGCCCTGGGTCAATCTTCAGCCAACAAAAAAGGCGCCAGGCCCGACGGGGGCTGGCGCCTTGGAGGATCACGACAGCGTGATCAACGGGTCTGAGGCATTTCGCCGTTGGCCAGGCGTTGGTTGATGTCGGCGATGACTTCGGGCAGGTCCGAAATCGTGTCGATCATGTAGTGCGGGCGCGAGCCTTCGAACATGGCGTGAATGCGCTGGCGCTCGCTGTCCAGCTGGTCACTGCCGAGGGCGCGATAGCCCTCGTAGTCCAGGCCCAGTGCGTTACCCGAACAGATCAGGGCAACCGTCCACATTCCCGCGCGACGTCCTTCGAGAATGCCCGGCACGGTGTCGTCGATCTTCACGCACGCGGCAACGTCGTCGATGCCCAGGGCTATCACGTTGGCCAGCGCCTGGGCCGGCCATGGGCGACCGTTCGGAACTTCATCGGTGGCGACCACGTGGTCGGCGACGTAACCGTTGGTGGCCGCCAACTCGACCACTTTGTCCATGACCTGCTTCGGGTAACCGGAGCAGGAACCGATTTTGATGCCTTGTTGGCGCAGGTTGGCGATGGTATCCAGTGCGCCGGGGATCAGCGCCGAATGCTCGGCGATTTTCTCGATCTGCAGGGGCATGAAGCGTTTGTAGATGGCGGTGACGTCATCGTCGTTGGGCGTGCGTCCGAACACCGCGCGATAACGCTCGGCAACCTGTGGCTGATCGCACAAGGTGCGGATGTGATCCCACTTGCCCATGCCCATCGGCCCGCGAGCTTCTTCGATGGACACCTGGACGTCGAACTCGGCGAAGGCTTCGACGAAGATCTGGGTCGGCGCGAAAGAGCCGAAGTCGACGACGGTACCGGCCCAGTCGAGGATGGCGGCCTGGAGTTTGGTTGGGTTGTTGTAGTTCATGGTGACGAATTCCTGTGTGGGCACAATGTTCAAATGATTGGCTTTATGTAGGGGTGAGCCTGCTCGGCAAAGCAGTCTTTCATTCCACGGTGTGTTGACTGATCAGGCGTCATCGCGAGCAGGAGCACTAGATTTCGAGCACTTCCATCTCCCGCAGCACTTCAGCCACCGCCGCCACAGCCGCGTGCATCTCGGCCTGGTTGACGTGGCCGATGCAGCCGACGCGGAAGGTTTCGACCTGGGTCAGTTTGCCGGGGTAGAGAATGAAACCCTTGGCCTTGACCCGTTCGTAGAACTCCTTGAACTGATAGCGCGGGTCCTTTGGCGCATGGAAAGTGACGATGATCGGCGCCTGGATCGCAGCGGGCAAAAAGCTGCGCACGCCCAGTTTGGCCATGTCGTCGAGCAATACCTGGCAGTTGTTGGCGTAGCGCTGGTGCCGGGCCGGCAAGCCGCCTTCTTCGTTGTATTGCAGCAGGGCTTCATGCAGCGCCGCGACCACGTGGGTCGGCGGGGTGAAGCGCCATTGGCCGGTCTTGGCCATGTAGGTGTGCTGGTCGAACAGGTCCATGGCCAGGGAATGGGAGTTGCCGGCGGCATTGGCCAGGGCTTCCTTGCGTGCGAAAACAAAACCCATGCCCGGTACGCCTTCGAGGCATTTGCCCGAGGCGGCGATCAGCGCATCGAACGGCACCTGCTGAGCGTCGATCGGCAAGGCCCCGAAGGAACTCATGGCGTCGATGATCAGGCGTTTACCCTGTTGCGCGATGACCTGGGCGATTTCCGGCAGCGGGTTGAGGATGCCGGTGCTGGTTTCGCAGTGAATCAACGCGACGTGGGTAATGCTGGCGTCCGCCCGTAACAGACGGTCGACATCGGCCGCCGTGGTGGGCTCGTCTTCGGCGGTCTCGAAAGTGCTGAAAGAGCGACCGAGGACTTCGCAGATTTTCGCCAGACGTTTGCCATAGGCGCCGTTGATCAGCACCAGCACCTTGCCGTTACGGGGTACCAAAGTGCCGATGGCCGCTTCTACCGCAAAGGTGCCGCTGCCTTGCAGTGGCACGCAGTGGTGGCTTTCGCCGCCGTTGATGATTGCCAGCAATTGCTCGCAGAGGCTGGCGGTAAGGTGGTTGAAGCGGTCATCCCATGAACCCCAGTCGACCATCATCGCCTGACGGGTGCGCGCCGAAGTGGTCAACGGGCCAGGGGTGAGCAGGATGGGCTCGGCAGTACTCATTCTCGTGTCCTCGCAATCGATGGCATGAAGCTACGGGACTTAAATTGCAATTTGCCGTGCTATCAATCAAATTGTTTGTTGTTATGCCAGTCATCAGTGAGGGTTATTCATGAACCTGTTCCAGCTACGCGCCTTCGATGCGGTGGCGCGCGAAGGCAGCTTCACAAGGGCCGCTGCGCGGCTGTTCATCAGCCAGCCGGCAGTCACCGGGCACATCAAGGCTTTGGAAGAGCATTACCAGATCACCTTGTTGCGCCGTACTGCGCGACGGGTGGAACTGACGGAGGAAGGCACCAAACTGGCGGCGATCACCCGGGCGATGTTTGGCCTGGCCGAGGAAGCGCAGGTGATGCTGGAGGCTAACCGGCAGTTGCTTACCGGGCGCCTGGAGGTGGCGGCGGACGGGCCGCACCTGGTCATGCCGATGCTTGCCAGTTTGCGCGCCCGGTACCCCGGAATCACGGTGAACCTGCGCCTGGGTAACGCCCAGGAGACCTTGGCTGCGTTGTTGTCCGAGCATGCGGACATTGCCGTACTCACTGAGGTCGAGCCACGCAAAGGCCTGCATTTGCAAGCGTTGAGCGAATCACGGCTGTGCGCGTTGGTGCCGCACAATCATCCCTGGGCGCAACGTTTGAAGGTGTCTCTCAAGGAGCTGCACGAGGTGATCATGGTGTTGCGCGAGCCGGGTTCGATTACCCGTCGAACCTTTGATGATGCCTGCCTCCAGGCCAGTGTCAGTCCGCGGGTATTACTGGAGCTGGACAGCCGCGAGGCAGTGACCGAAGCCGTGGCGGCTGAGTTGGGCGTTGGCGTGGTGTCTTCGGTGGAAGTCAGCCATGACCCGCGGGTGACGGCGGTGCCGATCATGGGCGAGGGGTTGGTGAATCGGCACATGATGGGGTGCATGGCGCGGCGGCGGGATTTGCGCTTGATCCAGGCATTCTTTGAATTGGCGCCGGGCGGATAGACCGCAGTGCGGCCATCGCGGGCGAGCCTTGCTCCCACAGCCGGTTAGCGCATTTCCTTGTGGGAGCCACCATCATTGAAGAAGCCTGTCCATCATGGCGATCAGACCGGTGGAATTTTTGGTCGATTGCCGACTTTAGGCCGTATAAACTTGCACAAAGCGTCGGCCAATAGATGTTTCGGCGCCACAGACAAGAGAGTGAGTAATGGGCGCACAGTGGAAGGTTAAACACAAAGAAGCGGCATCCAATGCCAAGGGCAAGATTTTCGGCAAATTGGTGAAGGAAATCACGATTGCCGCGCGCAATGGTGCCGATGTCGCGACTAACGCGCATTTGCGCCTGGTGGTGGAGCAGGCGAAGAAGGCGTCCATGCCTCGCGAAACCCTGGAACGTGCGATCAAGAAAGGTTCGGGACAGCTCGGCGAAACCGTGCAATACCATCGTGTGACGTACGAAGGCTTTGCCCCGCATCAGGTGCCGCTGATCGTTGAGTGCGTGACCGACAACATCAACCGTACTGTTGCCGAGATTCGTGTTGCCTTTCGCAAGGGCCAGTTGGGCGCTTCGGGTTCGGTTTCCTGGGATTTCAACCATGTCGGCATGATCGAGGCGTCCCCGGACAGCCCGGATGCTGATCCGGAAATGGCCGCAATCGAAGCCGGTGCACAGGATTTTGAGCCGGGCGAAGAAGAGGGCACGACCCTGTTCCTGACCGAGCCTGCGGACCTCGATGCGGTTCAGAAAGCCTTGCCTGAGCACGGCTTTACCGTACTGTCGGCGAAGCTGGGCTACCAGCCGAAGAACCCGGTGAGTGGCTTGAGCGACGAACAGATGGCTGAAGTCGAGGCTTTCCTCGAAGGCCTGGACAACCATGATGATGTGCAGGACATGTTTGTCGGCTTGGCGGGTTAATCGGTTTCTTTGGTAATACCGCTATCGCGTACAGGCTTGCTCCCACGGGTCGTGGGAGCGAGTTTGGTGCGACAGGGTCTGTGCCGGTCACAGATCCTGTAGAACCCGGACCACCTCGCCAAACCCGGGCCGCTCCATCACCTGCGCCTGACAGCAACGCTGTTGCAATTGCTCCAGTTGTTCACGGCCATGCGCGGTCAAGCCCGAATCGATCCGCTCCAGCAATTCCCCCAGCAGTACCCCAAAGGCGCGTACTTCAAGTCGCTGCAAGGCACGGCTTTCGACACTGTCTGACTTCGCGTGGAAAGACGCCGCGCCAAAGTCTCCCAGCAGGCAGTCACCCCGCTCGTTGAAGAGAATATTGTGGCCGTAGAGGTCGCCGTGGGTGATCCCCTGGCGGTGCAGATGTTCGGCCACCGATGCGATGGCGCGAGCGATGCGCAGGGCCACACTGGCGCTGAAGCGGGTGTGATCGGCGTAGACGTCGCGGCTGCAGGAATCCAGGCTCGGCAGACCCGCCAGGTTGCGGAAGCTCGGCTCTATCAGCTCCATGACCAGTCCGGCCTGAGCCTGTGGATGGTCGACGATTCGTCCCTCGACCCGGATGAGGTTGGGGTGCTCGCCTGCAGTGATGCACGCGTTCATTTCATGCAAGGGCGAACCGTCGCTGGTCATCTCACCTTTGTAGAGTTTGACCGCCACTGGCAGCTCCCCAGCGCCTGGTCGGGTCCAGGTCGCTCGATGGATCACCCCGGAAGCACCTTCGCCCAGTTGCTGCTCAAGGCGCAATGCCGGCCAGGGGATGACGGCAGTTGATTCAAGCAGCGCAGCGTCGGCCTCGGTTTCCAGCGGGTTACCGGCGTACGCCAGCCAGGTCAGGCTTGGCAGGGTGAGCAGCCATTCGGGGAGTTCGGTTAGCTGGTTGGCGGCGACCCGGATCAGTTCCAGTCGATGGCAGTGTTGCAGGCTGTCAGGCAAGCGCTGGAGCTGATTACCGGCGAGCATGAGTTTTTGCAGGTGCGGGCGCGCGCCCAGTTCGCTCGGCAGTTCGCTGATGCAGTTGTCAGTCAGGATCAGCCAGCGCAGCAATGGCGGGAGTGCGCTGCCCGGAACCTGCGTAATGCGGTTGGCCTTGAAACCGACCATGGTCAATGAACTGCACTGGCCCAGGCATGCGGGCAGTTCGGTGAACAGGTTGTCCGAGCAGAACAACACCCGCAGGCGGGTCAGTCGATGCAGGTCGTCTGGTAGTTGGCTGAGCGCGTTGCCACTGAGGTTGAGGATTTCAAGGGAGTCCGCCAGGTCGAATATTTCCCGGGGGAAGTCACTCAGGCCGCAGGCGAGATCAAGGCGGGTGCTGCCCGCCAGTTGGCCGGCGCGCAGTTGGTCAAGGGTGTCCATGAAATCGATTCGCTATTCATTTGGAGAGGGGCGCCCGCATGATAGCGAGACATGTGGTGACTGTACCAATCGCGAGCAGGCTCGCTCCCACAATGATTTCCGAGCACCTGTGGGAGCGAGCCTGCTCGCGATTGGCATTCAAGGCGAAGAATGATCAATTCAACTCATTGATTTCCATCAACTGCCCCAGCCGACTGCGGGTTCGCGCCAGGTCGATTGCATCACCACCCAGGCTCGCACTCAGCGAATGCTGGCTGACCAACGTCAGGTGTTTGTCCTGATCGTAAAGCACGTCGACCAGGTTGATAAACCGCTGCTGCGCGGCGATGGTGGTGTCGGCGAGCAGGGGCAGGTCGACGATGATCCAGTGGTCGAACTGTCGGCACAGTTCCAGGTAGTCCATGACGGCCGTGGGGTGTTCACACAGGTCGGTGAAAGTGAATCCGATCGTGCGCCGATCGCTGAAGCGGGCCTGCACTTGACGGGTGCCGACAGACAGTTGCAGGGGCGGAGCATCAGCCTCGGGGAAATTCAACCGGCGTCTGATCTGCAGTGTGTCCGGCCAGAGGTAATGCCCTTGGGTGAAGACTTGCTGGGCGTGGTGCCGCGCCTGACTGCGGTAGTCGTGGGGCCCGCCGACTTCCATGACCTGCATTTTCGAGTTGATCAGGTCGATGACCGGTTTGAAGCGTGCGTGGTACAGCGGGTTTGGCAGCAAGCCTTCCGGCGGATAGTTTGAGGTGACCAGCAGCAGGATGCCTCGGCGAAACAGCGCCTGGAACAAGCGGGTGATGAGCATCGCGTCGCCGATATCGTGGACGTGAAACTCGTCAAAACACAACACCCGACAACCGTCCAGCAGGTGGTCAAGGCTGAGCTCCATGGCATCGGTCTGCTCGCGATGAGTGAACATTTCCTGATGCAGTTGGGCAAAAAACTGATGGAAGTGCAGCCGCTGTTTTTCGGCGATAGGGACGGCCTGGAAAAAACCGTCCAGCAACCAGCTCTTGCCCCGCCCCACGGCGCCGTGCAGATACAGCCCGGGAAGTTTTCGCTGCGCTGAGCCTGGCAGCAAGGGGGCGTAGTGCGCCATGCAATCGATCACGCGCTGCTGACTGTGGCTGAGGGTATAGCCTTGGGCATGCGCCTTGTGGCGAAAGTAGTCGTGGATCACCCTTGCGCTGGCCACCGGTGTAGTCGATGCCTTGGCAAACAGGCGGCGCAGTGCGGGCCAACGTGGTGTGAGTCGCAAACGCTTGGGTGGTCGAACAGCCACTGGAATGTCACCCCGTGATTTTCTCGCCGGCGCCCCGCGCGGCGGCGGCACAGTTTAACCAAATGGGTAGTTTTGCTTCCAGCGCTGTGGGTCAAAACGTTTTCGTTTGCCTGAGCAACTGCGCCGCCGGCGTATCGCTGGGGCTGACCATTGCATAGTTATACCCGGCACCTGACCAGTACTCGGCCTGCAGCTCACCATCGCTGCGACTGCCTCGGGGTAGCAGGAAGTTCTTCGGCCCTGGCGGGCGCACGTAGAAGCTGATCTTCTGTCCGTTTCGGTTCTCGTAGACCACCATCGCCGCCGGCCCTTGCTCGGTGCTGAGCAGGCGCCCGCTGACCGGTTTGAAGCCGGCGTGAGCGAGGTCGGGAAGACGGTTGGCCTGGGTGAAATAACGGTCTAGCCAGGCCTGCATGTCGCCCTGTTCGCCGACTTTGAAGTCCGCCGGCAACAGGCCTTGCTGTGCGATCAGACGATACGCCTGCATGGCATCGGCCATCGGTGCCGCAGCGCTGAGCAGGGTCATTTCCCGGGCCTGCCAGCCGCTGAAACCGCCAACGCCGACGGCCAGCAGCAGTACGGCGGCGCTGGCCAGGTGACGGCGGGATTGGCGCTTGAGCCCTTGGCGAATGAGCGCCGGCTGCAGCTGCGGATTGGCCGGTTGCTGCAGCGCGCCGCTCAGGTCGGCTCGCAACTGTTGGGCATCCTGCTGCCAGGCGCGCACGGTGGCGGCCACGGGCGGATTGTTTGTCAGATAAGTTTCAACCAGAAGTCGGTCCGCCGCGCTGAGCTGGCAGTCGATGTAGGCGTGCAGATCACGCTCGTCAGGGGGCATGCTGATCATTTGAGTCTCCGCAGGGCAGGGCGGGTGATTTCACCTTCGCTGAGCTGGCGCAACGCCTGGCGGGCGCGGGACAGGCGGGACATCACGGTGCCAATGGGCACTTCGAGAATCTCGGCCACCGCTTTGTAGCTCAAGCCTTCGACTGATACCCACAGCAACAGTGCGCGTTGCTCGGTGGTGAGCTGGTCGAAGGCCTTGAGCGTCGATTGCGCGATCACCGTGCGCTCTGCAGACGGCTCGGCTTCTTCACGGCCGGTAAAAAATTCGAGCATTCGCGCATAACGCCGGGAGCGCCGGTGGGCGTCGAGGAACTGTCGATAGAGAATCGAGAACAACCAGGCGCGCAAGTCTCCCTCCGGGCGTTTGTCGCTCCAGCGTGAGAGTGCGCGCTCCAGGCAGGTCTGCACCAGATCATCGGCGCTGCTGGGATTACGCGTCAGGGACAGCGCAAATCGCCTCAACCTGGGAATGATTTCACTCAGTTGTTCGTCGATATCGTTCATGAAGTTCTGACTAGTCACTACGCTGTGGACCAGGAAGACGCTCGGCGTTGGAGGTTATTCCACGCGCGACTAAATAAACACCCGGTGATGGAATAAACCGTCCGGGGGTTCGTCTGCTTGATTCTTCTCACTTGCGGCCACAGGCCCTGGAGTCTTTCATGGTAGATCGCTCATCACCGCCCACCCGGCCACCGCTGAGCGCGACCAGCCTGGTGTTGCGCCTTGGCGGTATCGCTTTGGTGGTCGCCGCCGTTGCCGGGGCCTTTGCCTACGTCAACGGCACATTTGACCCACAGCGGCTGACGCCGAAAAAACTGATCAACGTGCTGGAAACCAACAACGGCGTGCACCCGGGGTACCGGCGCAACCACTCCAAAGGTGTTTGTGTGATCGGGCATTTCGAGAGCAGCGGCGAGGCGCGCAGCTACTCCAGCGCCCAGGTATTCAATGAAGCACGCACCCCGGTGGTCGGGCGGTTCGCGCTGCCGGCTGGCAATCCCTACGCACCGGACAGCAGCGTGCCGATCCGCAGCATGGCGCTGCGCTTTACCCAGGCCAATGGACAACAATGGCGCACCGGGATGAACAGCATGCCGGTGTTCCCGGTTGGCACCCCCGAAGCCTTCTATCAATTGCAGCAGGCCCAGTCACCCGTACCCGCCACCGGGAAACCCGACCCTGCGGCGGTACCAGCATTCTTCGGCGCGCATCCGGAAGCTGCGCCGTTTCTGGCGTGGATCAAGACCGCCAAGCCGTCGGCCAGCTACGTGACTGAAACCTACAACAGCGTGAACGCGTTTTACCTGGTCAACGCCGCCGGTCAGCGCCAGGCGGTGCGCTGGAGCATGGTGCCGGTTGCCCAGGACTCACCCGGTGCGACGGCGCCGCAAGGCACCGATTTTCTCGAGCAGGACCTGGCCCAGCGAATGGGCGCCGGGCCGTTGCGCTGGCAGCTGAACATCACCCTGGCCAACCCCGGTGATCCGGTAGACGATGCCAGCAAGGCCTGGCCCGAAGGGCGCAAGGTGGTAAATGCCGGGACTCTGGTGCTCGAAAACGTCCAGCCGCAACTCAGTGGCGAGTGCCGGGACATCAACTATGACCCGCTGGTACTACCTGCCGGCATCGAGGGCTCGGGCGATCCACTGCTCGCCGCTCGTTCAGCCGGTTATGCCAGTTCCTACTTGCGTCGTACCAGTGAAGTCAGCCAGTTGCCCGCCGCCCAACAGGAGGCTCGCCAATGAGCACTCAACCGAACCACTTCGCGCCATTGGCGCGGTTGCTGCACTGGCTGATGGCACTGATGGTTATTGCCATGCTGTTTATTGGGGCAGGCATGGTTGCCTCGGTGTCCGAGCGTCATGAGTGGCTGATCCACCTGCACAAACCCTTGGGCATCGCCATTCTGGTGTTGGTGATCGTGCGCATCGTCGTGCGTTTCTCCACTCGACAGCCGCCACTGCCTGCCGATTTGCCGGGATGGCAAGTGCTCGCGGCCAAAGGCTCGCACCTGCTGCTATACGCATTGATGCTGGTACTGCCTCTACTGGGGTGGGCAATGATTTCGGCGGCGGGCGATCCGGTAATGCTCAGCAGTTCGTTGCAGCTGCCTTCGATTGTGCCGGCCAACGCGCAGGTATTTGCCATTTTGCGCAAGGCCCACGGGTACCTGGCCTACCTGCTGTTCCTGACCGTGTTGCTGCACCTGGCGGCGGCGCTGTTCCATGGCTGGGTGCGCCGTGACGAGGTGCTCGACAGCATGCTGCGGGGCAAGGACCGCGCCTGACTTCGATGGCCGCAGCTGCAGCTGCGGCCATAGCCAATCAGCGCAACACGTCAACCATGTCGGCAACAGTCGTCAGCACGTCCTTGCCCAACTGTTTGGAGCGCTTGCCCGACCAGCCCGTCAGCGGGTTCGGCGCGTCGTCGTTGTCCTTGAAGGGCATTTCCAGGGTCAGCGACAGGCAGTCGAATTTCTCGCCGACGCTGTTGCACGCCAGGGTCATGTTGGCTTTGCCCGGCTCATCGCGGGTGTAGCCGTGCTTGGTCTGGAAGTCCTTGGTAAGGTGCTTCAAATGACTGCGAAATTGCTCTTCGAGTTTGGCGAGCCGCGGGGTGTAACCAGGGTTGCCCTCGCAGCCGGCGGTGAACACGTAGGGAATCTCTTCGTCGCCATGAATGTCGAGGAACAGGTCAACGCCGTAGCGTTCCATCCGTTGTTGCACGAACAGCACTTCGGGGCTGACTTCCTGGCTGGCGTTCTGCCAGGCGCGGTTCAGGTCCTGGCCCATGGCATTGGTGCGCAGGTGGCCATGGAAGGCGCCGTCCGGATTCATGTTCGGCACCAGGTACAGATCGGCACTGGCCAGTAGTTTGTTGAGGACCGGGTCGTCGTGTTTTTCCAGGCGCTCAATCACACCTTCCATAAACCATTCGGCCATATGTTCGCCCGGGTGCTGCTGGGCAATCATCCACACCTTGCGTCGACCCTGGGCTCCGGTGCCTTTGCGCAGAAGCTGGATGTCCCGGCCTTCGACGCTTTTACCGGTAGCCAGCAGCTCGGTGCCGGCCTTGGTCAGCGCCTGCTCGATCAGCCAGTCGTGCCGCCCGCGACTGTAGGGTTCGAAGTAGGCGAACCAGGCATGGGTAGCAGTGGCTTCCAGGCTGAAGCGCAGGCAGTCGCCTTCGAAGATGGTGGGTACCCGGAACCAATTGACGTGGTCATACGAGGCAACGGCCTGGTAACCGTCCCAGGCCTTGTTATAGGAGGACTTGCTGGCGTTACTCAGGCGAAACCAGTGCTCCTGGCCCACGTGCAGGCCGCTGGCCTTGAAGTGGAACCACTGGAAGTGCGGGCTGCGGGTATCGGGTCGAATGGCCAGCAACGCTTGCAGCGGATTGCTGATATCGATCACTTCAATATTGCCGCTGTCGAAATTTGCGCTGATGTCGAAAGAGGATTTAGCCACGGTCATAGTCGATTCCTGAATATGATTTTTATGGCTGTTACTTTACACGCAGGGAAGGGAAAAATCGGGGAAATTGCCAGGAATTTGGGGGGCGTCCTCCTTGACGCCGACGCAGCTTAGAGACTGTGCGATTGATTCTCAAGTGCTATTTATCAATAGTTTGGCCCAATGTTACCGGGCCTCCCTTGCCAAGGAACATTCTTTTGATATCATCCGCGCCATCGAATTTGCAGTGCCTGAAGACTTCATTAGCCTGAAGCCAAAAGCCAGAATAACTGGCAAAAAAAGACCCGGCAAAAAGCCGGGTCAAAAACCGTGATTAGCCTGATGAGGAGATAGTCCAGGAGACCGACCTAAGGTCTCTTGGTCCATCGACTGATCTCGCGACCAGATGATGAAATAATAATCATTCTCGTTTGCAAGTCAAGCGCTTTTCGCTGTTCGCCAGGGAAATTCTTTCCTGGTGCCTTCGTTTCAGCCCTTCTTACCTTCGTCAAGCGACCGATCCACCATGGCCCTGGCCATATCGATCAGGTGCACCGTCGACAGCGTCAGGTCCCGGCTGGCGCCTCGAAGGTTACTGGCCGACTCATAGGCAACGGAGGCCGCGCACCGCATCAGGTCAGAGGCATGTACAAGTGCCTCCTCGCTGCTGACGTTCTTGTTTACAGCAAAAAAGCGCGGTTGTTCGGGCTCTGCTGACACGGCTGGTTTCAAGTAATGATCGAGCGCGCGCTGTGCGGCAGCGAAGCCCTGTGGCGAGTTGAGGGTGGTATCCATTGGCTCGTCGGGCAGGTCGGTGCTGGTGATTGCCATGGTGACGTAAACTCCTTTTTTATGGTCAAATCCGTAAAACCAGATTAGTACAAAACGTATTTGTTTCGACCAATTAAATAATACAGATTGTGTTTTGAGCGCGGATAGGAGCCCGCGTATCGTGCCGACATGGATAAATGGATTGAATTGGTCAAGGCCAAGATGAGTGAGCTCAATATCACTCAGGAGATACTCGCAGATCGTCTTGGGATGTCGCAGGGTGGTGTTGGACACTGGCTGAATAAACGACGTCAGCCTGCTGTCGACGACATGAACCGTGTGCTGCAAGCCTTGGGCCTGGATTTCCTCGAAGTGGCAATGGTGCTCCGGGAGGTCGAGGCTTACGAGGAAGATAATCCTCCCTTGGCGCAGCGCTATAACCCTTCATTTCGCTACCCGATCAGTGATTGGCAAGACGCACAGCAGCTGCGCGATGGGGAGTTGCCGGTGTACGGTGCGACGCAGTTCGAGCTGTCCGACTACCACGCTCGTGGCGGCGCGTTCTGGCTCAAGGTAGAGGGTGATGCGATGAACGCGCCCAGTGGGCCGAGCATTGCCCACGACATGCTGATCCTGGTCGATCCGGAGGTTGAGGTGCTGCCCGGCAAGCTGGTGATTGCCCAATGGCCCGGCAGCGTCGCAGCCACTTTCCGCAAATTGATCGAGGAGGGCGGCCAACGTTACCTGGTCCCGCTCAACCCTACTTATCCGAAGGCTTTGTACACTGCCGACTGCCGAATCATCGGCGTGGTCGTACAGGCCACCGCCAAGTTCTGATCAGATCGGCCCTGCCAGGGGGTAGGACCGTTCCTTGTTTCAAGCCTCTTGCAGCTCGACCAGCGCGCTGCCTTCACTGACCATTTCGCCTTCCTGGTAGTACAGCGCCTTGATCACTCCCGCGTGCGGCGCACGAATGCTGTGTTCCATTTTCATGGCTTCCAGCACTACCAGCTGCGCGCCGGCTTCAACCGATTGCCCGATCTCTACCAGGACCCGCACGATACTGCCGTTCATGGGTGCGGTCAGGCCGCCCTGATGACTATGACTGGCTTCCACGGCACTGATCGGGTCGTAGGATTCGATGCGGCGAAGCTCCCCATCCCATTGCAGATAGACCACGCCGTCGCGGCGAATGACCCGGTGCTGTCGGCGCAGGCCTTCTTGCTCGGTCAGCAGTTGCTCGCCCTTGAGCTGTGCTGTGCTTGCATCGACTGCGCCCAGCGTAAGAGCACGGTCCTGGCCTTCGCAGCTCAGGTGCAGGCTGATCTGCGTTGGCAGCCCGGTACGAAAACCGTTGCCGCTCGCCCAAGGCGACGCCAGGTCGTCAGTGCGCGGCGCGGTGGTTTGACTTTGGGCAAATGCCTGGCCAGCGGCTTGCCAGAAATCCTCACCCAGCTCTGCCGGTTTTGGCAGCAACTGCTCCTGGTATCGCGGGATGAACCCGGTATCCAGTTCTGCGGCGGCAAAAGCTGGATGGCCGATGATCCGGCGCAGGAAGTTGATGTTGGTCCTGAGGCCACCAATCGCGAACTCGTCGAGCATGCCCAGCAGGCGTAGCCGCGCCTGTTCGCGGTCTTCGCCCCAGGCAATCAGCTTGCCCAGCATCGGGTCGTAGAACGGCGAGATCTCATCACCTTCTTCCACGCCGCTGTCGACTCGACGTCCGTCGCCGGGCGCCGACTCGCGATACAACTCCAGACGTCCTGTCGCTGGCAGGAAGTCATTACCAGGGTCTTCGGCGTACAACCTGACTTCAATGGCGTGTCCGATCAGGGGCACCTGCTCCTGGGTCATCGGCAGGGTTTCACCCCGGGCCACGCGGATTTGCCAGGCGACCAGGTCGAGCCCGGTAATGGCTTCGGTCACCGGGTGCTCGACCTGCAGACGAGTATTCATCTCCATGAAGAAGAACTCGCCTCGAGAGTCCAGCAGGAACTCCACCGTACCGGCTCCGACGTAGCCAATGGCCTGTGCCGAGCGTACGGCGGCTTCGCCCATGGCGCGGCGCAATTGCGCGCTCAGGCCTGGAGCAGGGGCTTCTTCGACAACCTTCTGGTGGCGACGCTGGATCGAGCAGTCGCGCTCATTGAGGTACAGGCAATTGCCCTGCTGATCGGCAAAGACCTGGATCTCCACGTGCCGCGGTTTGAGCAGGTATTTTTCTACCAGCATGCGTGAGTCGCCAAATGACGATTGGGCTTCACGCTGCGCCGAGGCCAGGGCTTCGGCCAGTTGGCTGACATCCTCGACCACTTTCATGCCTTTACCGCCGCCGCCTGCCGTGGCCTTGAGCAGCACTGGATAACCGATGCGTTCACAGGCTGTGCGGAAGGTTTCCAGGTCCTGGGCTTCGCCGTGATAACCAGGCACCAGTGGCACGCCGGCGGTTTCCATCAACGCCTTGGCGGCGGATTTGCTGCCCATTGCATCGATCGCCGAGGCGGGAGGGCCGAGGAAGATCAAGCCGGCATTCTCGATGGCCCGGGCAAATCCGGCGTTCTCGGACAGGAAACCATACCCCGGATGAATCGCCTGGGCACCACTGGCCAGTGCAGCAGCAATCAGTTTGTCGATCTGCAGGTAGCTGTCGGCGGCTTTGCTGCCACCCAGGTCCACCCGGATATCGGCCTCGCGGCTGTGCCTGGCCTCACGATCAGTGGCGCTGTGCACGGCCACGGTGGTCAGGCCCAGGGCCTTGGCGGTGCGCATCACCCGGCAGGCGATTTCGCCGCGGTTGGCCACCAGTAAAGTGGTAATGACGGGCGTGCTCATCAACGCGGCTCCTTCGTGTTTGGGGTGGCGAGCCAGTTCGCCGGGCGTTTTTGCAGGAAGGCACGCAAGCCTTCCTGGCCTTCAGGGCTGACGCGGATCCGCGCAATAGCATTCTCTGTGTAGCGCCGCAGCGCCGGTGTCAGCGCGCCGTTCCCCACTTCGCGCAGTAAATCCTTGCTGGCGCGCATGGCGGCGGGGCTGTTAAGCAGTAAATTGTCGATCCACTGCTCGACCTTCGATTCCAGCTCTGCCAGCGGGTAGCTTTCTGACAATAAGCCGATCTCCCGTGCCCGCTGGCCGTTGAACCGCTCGGCCGTCAGGGCGTAGCGACGCGCTGCGCGTTCGCCGATCGCTTGCACCACGAACGGACTGATCACGGCAGGCGCCAGGCCGATGCGCACTTCCGACAGGCACAATTGCGCGTCATCGGCACCAATGGCCATATCACAGCAGCTGATCAAACCCAGTGCTCCCCCAAACGCCGCCCCTTGCACTACGGCCAGGGTGGGGATTTTCAGTTTGGCGAGGTTGTACATCAACTCGGCCAACTCGCGGGCATCGTCGAGATTGGTGTGGTAATCCAGTTCGGCGGACTGCTGCATCCAGGCCAGGTCGGCGCCGGCGCTGAAATGCTTGCCGCGGCCGCGCAACAGCAGGAATCTGAGGCTGGTATCGGCCGAAACCTTATCCAGGGCGATGATCAGCTCGCGGATCATCTGCGCGTTGAAGGCGTTGTTCTTGTCTTCGCGAGCGAGCCACAAGGTCGCGAAACCCCGGGGGTCGGTGTGCAATTGGAGGGTGTTGAAGTCGCTCATTTTGTCTGTCTCCACAACTCATGTGTGAGCGGGCTTGCTGGCGAAGAACGATAGCGCGGTACATGGAAGACCGCGGTGAATCCTTCGCCAGCAAGCCCGCTCACACAGAAAATCACATCCGGAATACGCCGAAACGGCTCTGTTCTACTGGCGCGTTCAGCGCGGCCGACAAGGCCAGGGCCAACACATCGCGGGTCTGCGCGGGGTCGATGACGCCGTCGTCCCACAGCCGGGCGCTGGAGTAGTAGGGATGTCCCTGCTGTTCGTACTGATCGAGGATAGGTTGCTTGATCTCGGCTTCCTGCTCGGCGCTGAAGCTCAGGCCACCGCGCTCGGCCTGCTCGCGCTTGACTTGCACCAGCACGCCGGCAGCCTGCTCGGCACCCATCACGCCAATCCGCGCATTTGGCCACATCCACAGGAAGCGTGGGTCGTAGGCGCGTCCGCACATGCCGTAGTTGCCGGCGCCGAAGCTGCCGCCAATGATCACGGTGAACTTTGGCACCTTGGCGCACGCCACGGCGGTCACCAGTTTGGCACCGTGCTTGGCGATGCCTCCGGCTTCGTATTTCTGGCCAACCATGAAGCCGGTGATGTTCTGCAGGAACAGCAATGGGATGCCGCGTTGACAGGCCAGTTCGATGAAGTGCGCGCCTTTCTGCGCGGCTTCGGCGAACAGAATGCCGTTGTTGGCGAGAATCGCGATCGGATAACCGTGCAGGTAGGCAAAACCGCAGACCAGCGTCGTGCCGAACAACGCCTTGAACTCGTCGAACACCGAGCCGTCCACCAGCCGTGCGATGACTTCACGCACATCAAAAGGTTGCTTGGCGTCAGCCGATACAACGCCGTAGAGCTCATCGCTGCCATACAGCGGGGCGATCGGGGTGCGTTGCTGCACTTCGCCGAGCTTGCGCCAGTTAAGGTTGGCAATGCTGCGCCGGGCAATGGCCAAGGCGTGCTCGTCGCTCTCGGCGTAATGATCGGCGACACCGGAAACCTTGCAGTGCACATCGGCGCCACCAAGGTCTTCGGCGCTGACGACTTCACCCGTCGCGGCTTTCACCAAAGGCGGGCCGGCAAGGAAGATGGTCGCCTGGTTGCGCACCATGATTGCCTCGTCTGCCATGGCCGGAACATAGGCGCCGCCAGCGGTGCAGGAGCCCATGACCACGGCGATCTGTGGAATGCCCATGGCACTCATGTTGGCCTGGTTGAAGAAGATTCGGCCAAAGTGCTCGCGGTCCGGGAACACTTCATCCTGGCGAGGCAAGTTCGCGCCACCGGAGTCCACCAGGTAAATGCAAGGCAGGCGATTTTGCTGGGCGATGGTCTGGGCGCGCAGGTGTTTTTTCACGGTCAGTGGGTAGTACGAGCCACCTTTTACCGTGGCATCGTTGGCGACGATCATGCATTCGACGCCTTCCACGCGGCCAATTCCGGCGATCACGCCAGCCGCCGGAACATCCTCACCGTACACCTCGTAGGCTGCCAGCTGGCTGATTTCCAGGAAGGGCGAACCGGGATCGAGCAGCCGGTTGATGCGCTCACGAGGCAGTAACTTGCCCCTTGATGTGTGTCGCTCTTGCGCTTTGGGGCCGCCACCTTGCTGCACCTGGGCGAGCAGGGTGTGCAGGGCGTCGACCTGTTTGCGCATCGCCGCGCTGTTGGCCGCGAACTCCGCCGAGCGGGGGTTGAGCAGGGTATGCAGGATAGCCATGGACAACTCCGGTTAGCGGGTTTCGTTAAACAATTCACGACCGATGAGCATGCGACGAATTTCACTGGTACCCGCGCCGATTTCGTAGAGCTTGGCGTCACGCAACAGACGGCCCGCGGGGAATTCATTGATGTAGCCGTTGCCACCAAGAATCTGAATCGCGTCGAGGGCCATTTGCGTGGCGCGTTCGGCGCTGTACAGGATGACGCCGGCGGCGTCCTTGCGCGTGGTCTCGCCGCGCTCGCAGGCCTGGGCCACTGCGTACAGATAGGCTCGGCTGGCGTTGAGTTGGGTGTACATGTCGGCGACCTTGCCCTGGATCAGCTGGAACTCGCCGATGCTCTGGCCAAATTGCTTGCGGTCATGGATGTAGGGAACGATCAGGTCCATGCAGGCCTGCATGATGCCGGTCGGGCCGCCGGACAGCACAACGCGCTCGTAGTCGAGACCGCTCATCAATACTTTCACGCCGCCATTGAGTACGCCCAGGATGTTTTCTTCCGGCACCTCGACGTCATCAAAAAACAGCTCGCAGGTGTTCGAGCCACGCATGCCGAGCTTGTCAAACTTGTTGCTGCGGCTGAAGCCTTTCGAGTCGCGTTCGACGATGAAAGCAGTAATGCCGTGAGGGCCTTTTTCCAGGTCGGTCTTGGCGTAGATCACGTAGGTGTTGGCGTCGGGGCCGTTGGTAATCCAGGTCTTGCTGCCATTGAGCACGTAGCGATCACCACGCTTGTCGGCGCGCAGTTTCATCGATACGACGTCGGACCCGGCGTTCGGTTCGCTCATGGCGAGGGCGCCGATGTGCTCGCCGCTGATCAGCTTGGGCAGGTACCTGGTCTTCTGCTCATGATTGCCGTTGCGGTTGATCTGGTTGACGCAGAGGTTGGAGTGCGCGCCGTAGGACAGCGCAACTGAAGCCGAGCCGCGGCTGATTTCTTCCATGGCCACCACGTGCGCCAGGTAACCCAGGCCAGCGCCACCGTATTCTTCGCTGACAGTGATGCCTAAAAGGCCCATGTCGCCGAACTTGCGCCACAGGTCTGCTGGAAACAGGTTGTCGATGTCGATCTGGGCGGCGCGCGGGGCGATCTCGCTGGCAACAAAGGACTCAACCGAATCACGCAGCATGTCGATGGTTTCACCGAGGGCAAAGTTCAGGGATGGGTAGCTCATGGGACACCTTTTGGCTTTTTTGTTGGGTGGGGAGGGCGGTGCTGCAGCTCTCACCTTTACGTTAACGTAAGCCTGTGACGAAGCGCTGTCAATCACCCTTTACGTTAACGTCAACTTGGGCGGCAGTAGGGCGGATGAGGATAGAAAGCGGACCCTTCTCGGGAGATGAAGACTGTGGGAGCCGGGCTTGCCCGCGATGGCGTCTGCACATTCGATACTGATGTGGCAGGGGGAAGACTGTTACTCCCACAGGGTAAATTCATTGTTGGTGGTGGTGATGTCGAAAACCCGAATCCCAGACAGCACAAAGGGGAGCCGAAGCTCCCCTTTAATTTGTCGTTGCGCGTGCTCTTTTTTTATTATTGAGGGGCGGTCTGTTGTTGTTTTTGGTAACCGTGACCCTTTACCGCTGTTTTTGTCGATCCCCATCCGGGATCAAGAGCAAACGTATTTTTTTGAGCGCTGATCTGCTTTTTCGCCAAGCGATCCAACCAGTTCGGGAGCTACCTGAAGGTAGTTTTATTGTTCTCTGCCCGGTTGCGGGTTACTCCGAAAAGCACCCTGAAAAGCACACCTTCTCCAAAAAAATCTGTTAGCTGCGTCTCTGCCGTGTTGTTCTTGTTATGTCAGAGTCGTTACGTCTTATTTTTATTGGTTTGCTGCTTTTTATTCTTGTTATGCCAAAGAGATAGCAGGAGCCGTGCCAACTTTTAAAAAAGCTTTAAAAACAGATACTTATGATTTGACTGGTTTTTGCCGAAGGCTCTGACTCTCATAATCTGTTTCCGTGTTACTCGATTGCGCCCACATTTCACGGCTGGCGGTAACACCCCGACACAACCGCTCGCTCACTGTGCACTGCGTGCCTTGGCAACCCGCGATCCGGTAGGGCGGCCCAACACGGTACAGATCTGCTGGCCTGCCAGAATCAAGGCGTCCAGGTCAATACCGGTGTGTATGCCCATGCCGTTAAGCAGGTAGACCACATCCTCGGTAGCCACGTTACCGCTGGCGCCTTTGGCATAGGGGCAGCCGCCGAGGCCGGCGATGGAGCTGTCGAAGGTCGAGACGCCTTCCAGCAGGCTGGCGTAGATATTGGCCATGGCCTGCCCGTAGGTGTCATGGAAATGCCCGGCGAGTTTGTCTCGAGGGACATCGGCCGAAACCACTTCGAACATCCTGCGAGTGGCGCCTGCGGTGCCGGTACCAATGGTGTCGCCCAGGGATACCTCGTAACAGCCCATCGCGTACAGCTCGCGAGCAACCCATGCGACTTGCTCGGGTGCTACATCTCCTTCGTAGGGGCAGCCCAGCACACAGGACACGTAACCGCGCACCGTTATCCCGTGTTGTCGGGCTGCGTCCATGATGGGAACGAAGCGCTCCAGGCTATCGCTGATCGAGCAATTGATGTTGCGCCGGGAGAAGGCTTCGGAGGCGGCGGCGAACACCGCAACTTCCTTGACCCCGGCAGCAATGGCGTCTTCGAACCCACGCAGGTTGGGGGCGAGTGCGCCGTAGGTGACGCCTGGTTTGCGCTGGATCTGCGCAAAGACTTCTGCCGAACCTGCCATCTGCGGCACCCATTTGGGCGAAACGAAACTGCCGACCTCGATGTAACCAAGGCCAGCGGCGCTCAGCGCGTCGACCAGTTGCACCTTGTCGGCGACGCTGATGGGCTGGGCTTCATTTTGCAAACCGTCGCGGGGACCCACTTCGATCAGGCGCACGTGAGTTGGAAGGGACATGGGAATAGACCTGTGCTGATAGCCCTGCAGGAGCGAGCGTGCTCGAGATGGTCGTTAGCGATAACGCGGGTTTCCTGATTAAACGCGTTGACCTTGACTCCATCGCAAGCAAGCTTGCTCCTGCAGAGGAGATGTGTGGGATTATTGAAGTGCTTGCTGGCTCTTGATCGTCTGTTCCAGGGCCTGGGTGCAGCGCTCCTGCGCCGTGTCCAGTTCCAGCTTCATCTGCTCGATGTCGAGCATCTGCTGTTCCAGTTGATCACGACGCTCGGCGATCTTGTTCAACATGGTCTGCAACTGTTTCTGGTTGCCCCCGGCAGGGTCGTAGAGTTCGATCAGCTCGCGGCATTCGGCCAGTGAAAAACCGATGCGCTTGCCGCGCAAGATCAGCTTCAGGCTGACCTTGTCCCGGGGCGAATAGATGCGTTCCTGGCCGCGTCGCTCGGGGCTGAGCAGGCCTTGTTCTTCATAGAAGCGGATCGCCCGGGTGGTAATGTCCAGCTCGCGGGCGAGGTCGGAGATGCTGTAGGTCAGGCTGCTCATGGGCGCGCTCGAAAAAGGGTCATGGCGCTAAGCTAAAGGCAGGTTGACGTTTACGTCAAGGGCAAAAGCCCTACACCTTATCCAGTTTCTTCTCATGCGCCGTCACCTGCTGGCACAACTCGATCATCTGCTCGCGCATCCAGCGGTTGGCCGGGTCCTGGTCAGTGCTTTCGTGCCAGTAAAGGTGGGTCTCCACCGGGGGCACATCGTTGACCGGTAAACTGAAGGCATGCAGATCGTTGCGACGGGCAAAGCGCTCGGGCACGGTCATTACCATGTCCGTCTGCTGCAGCACTTGCGACGCCATCAGGTAATGCTGCGAGCGCAGGGCGATCTTGCGCTGGATGCCCATCTTGCCCAGCGCCAGGTCGACATGGCCCAGGCCACTGCGCCGGCTGGAAATATGAATGTGGGTCAGGGACAAGTAGTCATCGAGGCTGAATTTTTCCTTGTTCGCCAGCGGATGCCCCCTGCGCATGGCGCACACGTAGCGGTCCTCCATCAACTTGACATGGCGTACCTGAGGGTCGGTATTGAGCGGGGCATCGACGGCGAAGTCGAGGCGCCCGGCCGCCAGTTCCTTGGTCGTCTCGCGACGCTTGGACAGAAAGCTCTCGATGATCACGGTCGGCGCCAGGCGACGCAGGCGCTGGAACAGCGGGGGCAGGATCACCGCCTCGGTGAGGTCGGTCATGCTGATGCGATACGTCTTGACTGCCTGCAGCGGGTTGAATATGCGGCTTTCCTGAACGGATACACGCAGCAGCGAGAGCGCATTGCGCACCGGCCCGATGATGTTCTGCGCCATGGGCGTCGGGACCATGCCCTGGGCGGTGCGCACGAACAACGGGTCGTTGAATGTCTCGCGCAGGCGGGCGAGGGCGTTCGACACCGCCGGCTGGGTGATGCCAACGATCTGTCCGGCGCGAGTCAGGTTGGCTTCGGTGTAGATCGCGTCAAAGACGATGAAAAGGTTGAGGTCGACCTTGCTCAGATTCATGGCGCTGCACTCTTATTGTGTGGGCTCGGTGGCCTTGGCGATCAGTGGATCATATATCGGTGATGAATGTTAATACACGCCGAGAATAGGCTAGGTAAATTTTCGTCACTGTTCTAGCATCAAATCCATGACCTGAACAACTCATTAAAACCCCCGTTAAAAGGTAGAGCTGCCCATGGATTTCGCTTATTCGCCCAAGGTGCAAGAACTGCGTGAGCGCGTGACCGCGTTCATGGACACCTACGTTTATCCCGCTGAAGCCGTGTTCGAGCGTCAGGTCGCCGAAGGCGATCGCTGGCAGCCGACCGCGATCATGGAAGAACTCAAACTCAAGGCCAAGGCCGAGGGCTTGTGGAATCTGTTTCTGCCCGAGTCCGAGCTGGGTGCCGGCCTGACCAACCTGGAATACGCGCCGCTGGCGGAAATCATGGGTCGCTCCTTGCTCGGCCCTGAGCCCTTCAACTGCTCGGCTCCCGACACCGGCAACATGGAAGTGCTGGTGCGTTACGCCAACGATGAGCAGAAGCAGCGCTGGCTCGAGCCCCTGTTGCGTGGCGAAATTCGGTCAGCCTTCGCCATGACGGAGCCCGACGTGGCGTCCTCCGACGCTACCAATATGGCCGCCCGCGCCGTGCGTGACGGCGATGAGTGGGTCATCAATGGCAAAAAGTGGTGGACCTCCGGCGCCTGTGATCCGCGCTGCAAAATCCTGATCTTCATGGGCCTGAGCAATCCTGACGCACCGCGGCATGCCCAGCACTCGATGATCCTGGTGCCGGTGGATGCCCCTGGCGTGAAGATCCTGCGTCCGCTGCCGGTGTTCGGTTACGACGATGCACCGCATGGTCACGCCGAAGTGCTGTTTGAAAATGTCCGGGTGCCGTTTGAAAACGTCCTGTTGGGCGAGGGCCGCGGGTTTGAAATCGCCCAGGGTCGCCTTGGCCCGGGGCGGATTCACCACTGCATGCGTTCTATCGGCATGGCCGAACGTGCGCTGGAGTTGATGTGCAAACGTTCAGTGAGCCGTACCGCGTTCGGCAAGCCACTGGCGCGCCTGGGCGGTAACATCGACAAGATCGCCGACTCGCGTATGGAAATCGACATGGCGCGCCTGCTGACCTTGAAGGCCGCTTACATGATGGACACCGTCGGTAACAAGGTGGCCAGGAGCGAGATCGCGCAGATCAAGGTGGTTGCTCCCAACGTGGCCTTGCGCGTGATCGACCGCGCGATTCAGATTCACGGCGGCGCCGGGGTTTCCAACGATTTCCCGCTGGCCTACATGTACGCGATGCAACGCACCTTGCGCCTGGCCGATGGCCCGGACGAAGTGCACCGCGCCGCCATTGGCAAGTTCGAGATCGGCAAGTATGTGCCGAAGGAAATGCTGCGCAGCGGCCACTAAACAAACGTGGTGCATCCCCCCACGAGATTCACTGTAGGAGCGAGCTTGCTCGCGATGATCGTCAACGAAGACGCGTTAATGCTGGTTAATGCGGCGCCTCTGAGTTCATCGCGAGCAAGCTCGCTCCTACAGAGGGCGAGTTCAGTGAGTATCCACCTCGGGCAGCCCGTAGAACGTGCGGGCGCACGCGGTGGTGTGTGCTGCCAGGTCTTCCTCGCTTTCCCCCCGATGCAATGCCACCTCACGCAACACCTCCGTCAGATACGCGGGTTCGTTACGGCCATTCTTCGGTTTGGGCCGCAAGCTGCGAGGCAACAGGTACGGCGCATCGCTCTCCAGCATCAATCGACCGCGTTTGATCTCCTTTACCAGAGGGTGCAGGTGCGTGCCCCGGCGTTCGTCGCAGATCCATCCGGTAATGCCGATGTGCAAGTCCAGGTCGAGGTAGCTGAACAAGGCCTTTTTTTCCCCGGTAAAACAATGCACCACGGCAGCCGGCAACTGATCCCGATAGTCGCGCAGGATGTCCAGCAGGCGCTGGCTGGCATCGCGCTCGTGCAGGAACACCGGCAATTGCAGTTCGACCGCCATGGCCAGGTGCTCCTCCAGCACCTTCTCCTGTTGCGGGCGCGGCGAGAAGTCGCGATTGAAGTCCAGCCCGCATTCGCCCACGGCGACAACGTTGGGTTCCTTGAGCAAACTGCGCAGGCGCCGGGCGCTATCGGCGTTCCAGTCGCTGGCGGAATGCGGGTGGATGCCGGCAGTGGCAAACAGCCGCTGGTTGCTTTCGTCCAGCTGCTGGCACAGCTCCAAGGCCTGTTCGCTGCCTTCGAGACTGGTGCCGGTAAGGACCAGTTGGCACACGCCGGCGGCGTACGCACGGTCGAGTACCGCCTGGTGCTTGTCGGCAAAACTGGGGTTGGTCAGGTTGACGCCGATATCGATGAGTTGCATGGTGCTACCTCGGACCAAAGGCCGGAAAGCATATCAGAGCTGCAGATTTATAAGAAAAGCCAAGAACTACAATCAGTTGTAGCTGTCTCTTGATGCCGCGAGGGAGGTCGTGCTGGTCAGTTGGCCCGCATGAAGCCGTTTTCTCGCGCCTTGTCAGCGCTGTTTCTGACGTTCGATTTCGCTCACTCCTTGAAATCGGCCCAGTTTTCTTTCCGGAGAGTGGATGACCCGTCCCTCGGTGTTGCTGTTGCTGTGTTTATCGTTGCTACTGCCGATGCCGGCGGTTGCGCGTCTGGCCGGCCCGCTGCAAGCCGTACCCGCCGCGAAGGTCCGTGATCTGGCGGAAATCCGCAGCAGCCGGGTGCTGCGCGTGCTGGTTAACCAAAGCCGCAACAGCTCCGGGGAAGTCGAAGGCCAGGCGATCGGCGTCGAATACCACCGCCTGCGCGCCTTTGAGCAATACCTCAATGGTCACGCCCGTGACGGTCAGGAAATCTCCCTCAAGATAATCCCCAAAGGCAAAGATCAACTGATCGGCGCATTGCAGCGCGGGGAGGGTGACCTGGTGGCGCCAGGGGAATTGCTCGACCTGCAGCCCGGCCACGCCATCAGCACCAGTCAACCCATTGCCAGCAATATTCCGTTGGTGTTGGTCGGGATCAAGGGCGAGCGGAGTTACACCCGCCTGGAGCAGTTGTCCGGCAAGACCCTGGCCCTGCCGACGGGCAGCGCTGCCGGGGATGCGCTCAGCCAGATCAATCAGAAACTGGCGCTGCATAAATTGCCGCCGGTGAACGTCGAGTGGGTCGACCCCAGCCTCGCGGTCGAGGATGTGTTGGAAATGGTCCAGGGCGGCATCTTCCACCTGACGATAGTCGAACAACCGATTGCCGAGCGCTGGGGCAAGATTCTGCCCAAGTTGCGCCTCGACCGGAAGGTGCTGATCAGCGAGCCGGGAGAAGAGTTCTGGTTCGTGCGGCGCGATGCTTCAATGCTGCGGGCCAGCATCGACCGCTTTCTACTCACCTACAAGAAACCTTCGGACCAGGATGTGGCCTTCCTGCGCATCTACCGTCGGCTGTATCAAGTGCACTATCCCTTGGCCAAGGCCAATCGTCAGCGCCTGGAAAAGCTGCGCCCGGTGCTGCAGAAGCACGCGGCGGCCCAAGGCATGGACTGGCTGAATCTGGCGGCGCTGGCATTCAAGGAATCCGGGCTGCAACCCAGTGCCCGCAGCGGCGGTGCCCCGACCGGGCTGATGCAGATCACCCCGGCGGCGGCGCAACGGGTAGGCGTCAATAACATTCAGGAACTGGATGCCAATGTTCAGGCCGGGGCCAAGTACCTGGCGATGATTCGCCGCAAATTCTTTGCCAGCCCCAAGCTCAATGAGCGTGAGCGCATGGCGTTTGTGCTGGCCGCTTACAACATTGGGCCGGAGCGGGTCCAGGGCATGCGCGCCGAGGCACGACGTCGAGGCTTGAACCCTAATCAATGGTTTTTCCAGGTGGAGCGCATTGCCATGGAGCAGGTTGGAATGGGGCCGGTCAGCTATGTTAATAGCGTGAACAAGTATTACCTGGCGTTCGATCGGGAGCGAGAATCGCTGGAGCCTCAGGGGCAAAAGGTTGTCACACGGAAATGATCTACTAAACTGATTGTTATGCTGAGATATTTACGCTTTTAACATAAAAATAACCGATTAATATAGCGGCCAACCACACTCAAACCAAGAATGGATGACACAGCATGAGCACACTGATCAACAAGGTCCTGTTTACCCGCGCCGGCTACGGCTTGACTGTCCTGCGGATCTTCGTCGGCATCATCTTTGCCGCCCACGGCGCGCAGAAGCTCTTTGGTGCGTTTGGCGGTTACGGTTTGGCCGGCACTGCGCAGTACATGGAAAGCCTGGGCCTGACGCCTGGCTATGTGATGGCGACGCTGGCTGGAGGCACCGAGTTCTTTGGCGGCCTGGCATTGATCATCGGCCTGTTGGTGCGCCCGGCGGCATTGGGCCTCACGTTTGTGTCGCTGGTTGCCATCTTCAGCGTGCACATCAGCAACGGCCTGTTCATGGCCAACAACGGTTACGAATTTGCCCTGGCCCTGCTCGGTGGCTCCATTGCGGTGTTGATCGAAGGCGCCGGCAAGCTGTCGGCAGACCGCGCCATCGCCGGCTAACCGCTCTGGATCAACCAAAAGGCCCGCATCACGCGGGCCTTTTTTGTTGCTCTCAATTCTTGACACTGCCGTGTCGGCTTCTCTAGGATGCTGCTCATGCGCCGATTTAAACAGCTACTTGCGGGGCGCCAGGTGACTCGATCAGTTACCGACAGAAGCTTGGAAACAGGCTTCGAAATTCCGCTAAAGCGCTGGTTCGGTGTTGCCTCTCACCTGCCATGCAGACCTTTGAGGCAGAGACACGACACGATGAATGCATTAAGCCCCGTTGTACGCCCCGCGCCGATCACGGCACACCTCACCCAGCGCAATCCCAAAATCCTGCTTGGCGGCAAACATCAGCCAACGCTCCTGCGTTATCTCGATGGCTGGCCTCGCCGCACGGGTGGTCCTGCGGCATTCCTTATCCAGTTCGTCGAAGACGGTGAGACCCTGGCGCGTTTCGCCAGCGACAGCTTCGACCTGGCGGTGATTCAGTCACCGACTGTTGAAGGGGCCGGCGAAATGATCAGCCAATTGATCCGCGTGGCCCGCCAGGGCCTGATTACACGACGCTGAATGTTACCGTTTTGTCGATTGACGGCGCGTGCCAGCGGCTGGCACTGGCGTCGGTATTCGCGCGAATCAATCAGACGAGCGTCTTAAGGGCCAACTCAAAAGCGTCACAGCCTTTGCTGGCAAAGCTCTGGTAGTTACCGAACAGACGGATCAGGTAGATCGAGCCTACGTTCAGATAGCCCAGGCGGTAAATGGACTTCAACGAATCGAAGTTGCTCGACTCCACATAAGAGACCAGGCCTTTGTAACCCTTCTCCAGGTAATGCTTGAGAGCAAGGTTCATGCCTATGGCGTGCAGGCGCTGACCGCGATACTCGTGATGGGTGAAGCCTTTGTACATGTAGACGTAAGAGGGGCTGAAGTGCAGGAACAGTTCTGGCGGATCGATGTGCGTCGGTTTGCGTGAATACCAGCCATAAGAGGCTAATACCGCGCCATCGAAGATGCCGAAGCATTGATCGCCCTTGGCCAGGGATTCTTCGATAAAGCTCTCGGGCATCTCATTGACTGGATCGCGCGCGTAGTGGCGCATCATCTGTTCACTCAGGAACATCGGCTTGAAGTGCGATGGGTAGTCGAGGAACGCGGGGTCGACTTTCTGCAGCGTGACCCCGCGCAGTATCTTGAACAGCATGAAGGCGTTGACCGTCTTCAAAAAAAGCTGATGACTCGCGCTGGATAACCCAATCTTTCGAATCTTCGTTTGGCTTTTCTCAAGCAGCTGCTGCACGATCATGCCGTCCTCCCGATGGATCTTGTGGATGAAAGGGAATTTGCGTGAATTCAAGGTGCCAATTTATTGGCCTATGTAACAAGATGTTAGCAAGGTATTTTGCTTTTGCCCGGGAAAGCGTCATAAAACTAGCGATACCCGACAGACGTTCCGTAGAGTCAGTTGAGTACTTGCAGCTAACTACCTGAGTTGTCAGACGTTCATTTCCCGCAAGCCTGGGTAGAAAAGGAAAATTTTTTTTCAGTGCCATGCATTCGTGACTCGCCCCAAGGAGGCCCTCGACTTGAGTACCAACATCATCACAAAAGAAGGGCATGACGCCCTGAAACAGGAGCTCGATTACCTTTGGCGGGAGAAGCGTCCGGACACGACTCGCAAGGTCACCTGGGCCGCCTCCCTGGGCGACCGCAGTGAGAATGCCGATTACCAGTACAACAAGAAGCTGCTGCGCGAAATTGATCGCAGGGTGCGCTACCTGCGCAAGCGGCTGGAGGATGTGCGGGTGGTCGAGTACTCGCCGGAGCAGGAGGGAAGGGTGTTTTTCGGCGCCTGGGTCGAGATTGAAAACGAGGCCGGGGACATCAAGAAATTTCGCGTGGTGGGGTATGACGAAATCTACGGGCGCAACGATTACATCTCGATCGATTCACCGATGGCGCGCGCGTTGCTGAAAAAGGAAGTGGGTGACGAGGCGGTGGTGCAGACCCCGGGGGGCGAAACGTTGTGGTGGATCAACGCCATCTCCTACGGGCAAACGCCAAACGATCGCCCAGGGTAGGGCGACCGCTCAGGCGTCGATCAACCCTCGCGCAGCACGGTCAGCGGGCTGGCATTCAGGGCCCGACGGGTACCGAATACGCCCGCGCCGCCAATAAGCACGGCACCGATCAATGGCAATACCAGCAGCCATGGATGCGGCTGCCACGGCAGGTCAAATGCATAGCGGTATAGCACCAGGCTGACCAGTTCCGAGCCCAGTGCCGCGAGCAGGCCACTCACTGCCCCCAGCAGACCGAACTCGATCCGCCGGGCCTTGACCAACAGCTTCCGTTCCGCGCCCAGCGCACGTAGCAGGGCGCCCTGGCGAATGCGTTCATCCAGTGTTGCCTGCAATCCGGAAAACAGCACCGCCATGCCAGCCGCCAGGACGAACAGCAGGACGTACTCCACCGCCAGGGTGACCTGGGCGAGGATGCTGCGCAGCTGTTCCAGCAGGGCTTCGACTTGCAGGATGGTCACTGCCGGAAAGCTTCGGGACAGGTCGACGATCTGCTGGTCATGCCCAGCGGCCAGGTAGAAGCTGGTCAGGTAGGTGGCCGGCAGGTCCTTAAGGGTGCCGGGCTGGAAGATCATGAAGAAGTTGGGCTGGAAGTTGTCCCAGTTGATGTCACGCAAGCTGGTGACTTTCGCTTCGCGATTGACGCCGCCAACGGTGAAAACCATGTGATCGCCCAGCTTGAGCTTCAGGCTTTCGGCAACCTTGCCCTCCACCGATACCCCGGGAATCTCGTCGGGCGTCTGTTCGGTCCACCAGTTGCCGGCGGTGAGCTTGTTACCCGCTGGCAGGTCGGCCGCCCAGGTCAGGCTCAGGTCGCGCTGGATGGCCCGATCTCCGGCTGAGTCCTTGCTGACGATTTGCTGCACCGGTTCGCCATTGATACTGATCAGCCTTCCGGGCACCACCGGATACAAGGGTGCTGCCTGTGCCGAGAGTTCGATCAGGCGGTCGGTGAATGCCTGCTTGTCTGCCGGCAAAATATTCAGTGCAAAATAGTTTGGAGCATTTTTCGGCAGCTGGTTCTGCCAGGTATCGAGTAATTCGCCGCGCAGCAGGGCGATCAACGCCATGGACAGCAGGATCAGACCGAACGCCAGGGACTGCCCCGCAGCTGCCAGGGGGTGGCGCAGCAACTGGCCCAGCCCCAGGCGCCAGGGCAGGGAAGCGCGTGCCAGCATGCGCCGCAGGCTTTTGAGCAGCAGCAACAGCAAGCCGCCCAGGACCAGCGCGGCAATGACGCCGCCGCCGAGCAGGGCGAAGGTCAGCACCAGGTCCAGGCTCAGGCGCCACATGATCAGCCCCAGTGCCCCCAAGGCCGCGCCATAGACCATCCAGGTGCTGGACGGTATGGGCAGCATGTCTCGACGCAACACGCGCAGCGGCGGCACCCGACCCAACGCCGCCAGGGGCGGCAGGGCAAAGCCGGCCAACGCCACCAGCCCGGTGCCGATCCCGGCCATGGCCGGGAACAGGCCGCCAGGCGGGACATCGGTAGGCAGCAGGTCATGCAGTAACGCAAACAACCCGAGCTGCGCCAGCCAACCGATCACCGCGCCGCTGATACTCGCCAGCAAGCCCAGCACAGCCAGCTGCACGCTGAACAACAGCAGGGTTTCCCGGCGTGACAGGCCCAGGCAGCGCAGCAGTGCGCTGGCATCGAAGCGGCGAGTGGCGAAGCGCGTGGCCGACAGGGCCACCGCTACTCCGGACAACAGCACCGCGACCAGGCTGGCCATGTTCAGGTAGCGCTCGGCCTTGCCCAGCGCACCACCGATTTGCCGATTGCCATCGCGGGCATCCTGCAGCCGCTGATTCGGCGCCAGGCCGGGCTTGATCGCTTGTCGATAGCTTTCCAGTGCCTCGGCCTTGCCGCGCCACAGTTCCCGGTAGCTGACCCTGCTGCCGGGCTGGACCACGCCAGTGGCCGCCAGGTCGCTGAGGTTGATCATGACCCGTGGCGTCAGGCTGTAGAAATTCCCCGCCCGATCGGGTTCATAGGTCAGTACCCTGGCGAGTTTGAGCGTTTTCATGCCGACGTCGATGCTGTCGCCCATCTTCAGGTCCAGGGCTGTCAGCAGTCGCGCTTCAACCCAGGCTTCGCCGGGTTTCGGACCACCCCCGGGCTCTTCCGGGGCGAAGGGCGCAGGCGCGCTTTTCAGTTCGCCGCGTAATGGGTAGGCGTTATCTGCCGCCTTGATGCTCGACAGCTGGATCCCGTTGTCGGTGGCGATCACGCTGGAGAACTCGACCACCTGGGCGTGTTCGAGTCCCAGCTCGACGCCGCTGGTGATCTGTTCCGGTCGCGCTGGCGAGCTGCCTTCGAGCAGCAGGTCGGCGCCGAGGAACTCGGTGGCCCGCAGCAACATGGCGCCGTTCAGGCGGGCGCCGAAATAACCAATGGCCGTACTCGCCGCCACGGCGACCAGCAAGGCGAAGAACAACACCCGCAGCTCACCGGCGCGGGCGTCGCGCAGCAGTTGGCGCAGGGCAAGGCTGAACAGGCGCAATAGCGGCAGGCGTGCCATCAAGGCTCCAGAGGGGCGACCAGCAGGCCGGCTTCAAGGCGGATCAGGCGCCGGCACCGGTGTGCCAGGCGTTCGTCGTGAGTCACCAGCACCAGCGTGGTGCCGCGCTCTTTGTTGAGTTCGAACAGCAGGTCGCTGATGCGCTCGCCCGTGTGGCTGTCGAGGTTGCCCGTGGGCTCGTCGGCAAACAGTACGTCGGGCTCGGCTGCGAACGCGCGGGCAATTGCCACGCGTTGCTGTTCGCCACCAGAGAGCTGGCGCGGTGAATGGGTCAGGCGCTGGCCCAGGCCTACCCGCTGCAACAACTGCGTGGCCCGTTCGCGGGCGTCCTTGCGACCGTCCAGCTCCAGCGGCAGCATGACGTTTTCCAGGGCGTTGAGACTGTCGAGCAGCTGGAACGACTGGAACACGAAACCGACGTGCTCGGCCCGGATGCGCGCGCGCTGGTCTTCGTCAAGATTACTCAGGGCCTGGCCGGCCAGTGTGACTTCGCCGCTGCTGGGCAGGTCGAGGCCGGCGAGCAAACCGAGGAGGGTGGATTTGCCTGATCCTGAGGCGCCGACAATAGCCAGGCTATCGCCCTTGTTCAGTTCCAGGCCGAGTTCGTGCAGGATAGTCAGTTCACCTTCCGCGCTGGGTACCACTTTGCTGAGGTTCTTCGCGGTGAGAATGCTTGCGCCCATGGAGAATCCGATGCGAGTGTGGTTTTTGAGTGCTGGCCTGGCCTTGATGTGCATGGCCCAGAACGCAGCGGCGGGTACAGTCCTGATCGTTGGCGATAGTATCAGCGCGGGTTTCGGCCTGGATACCCGCTTAGGCTGGGTGTCTTTGCTTGAGCAGCGGCTCAAGCGCGAAGGTTTCGACGATAAGGTGGTCAACGCATCCATCAGTGGCGACACCAGTGCCGGAGGCCAGGCGCGCCTGCCGGCGCTGCTTGCAGAGCATAAGCCGGAGTTGGTGATCCTCGAGCTGGGTGGCAATGATGGCTTGCGCGGGATGCTCCCAACTCAATTGCAACAAAATCTTGCGTCGATGATCGACAGCTCGCGCGCCAGCGGAGCAAAAGTGTTGCTGCTGGGCATGCAATTGCCGCCCAATTATGGTGCTCGCTATACCAAGGCTTTTGCCGAGGTCTACAGCACCGTGGCCGACGAGAAAAAAATCCCGCTGGTACCCTTTTTTCTGGAGGGGGTGGGTGGGCATCCGGACCTGATGCAAAGCGACGGCCTGCACCCGGCTGCAGGGGCTCAGGGCAAGTTGCTGGAAAATGTCTGGCCGACACTGAAACCGCTGCTTTGACGCTTTTCTACTGGCTGCGTTTCGGCTAAGGTGGCGCCCCCGATTTGGAGCCCCCGATGCCGCGTCCCGCCTGGTCACTTTTCGCCTATCAACTGATCGAGCCTGACGAGCAGCTGGATCTGTTCGCCTGCCAGGAAGTGCGTGTGCATCTGGTGACCCGACAGCTTGAACTGGGCGGCTCGGCAGACCGGACCCTCTGCGGCAGCCTCCTGCCGGCGCAGCCACGTTGGTCGAGTGTGGATCGTCGGGTGTTTCAGGACCAGCGCTTGTGTTCGTTGTGTCGTGCGATTCTGGAATCGCAGAAACGCGGGACTTCGCCGATCTGGCCAGAACTGCGGTTTGAGCTGTAGGAGCCGTAGGAGCTGTCGAGTGAAACGAGGCTGCGATCTTTTGATCCCGCTTTGTGTACATATCCATTTTTGCGGTAACGGCTTCTGATGGTTCCGCTCTTACAGCGGGTTACTTTGCGCCGGGGCGCGCAGCCTTTTCGAAAGTGACCCGCTGTAAGAGCGGAACCATAAGCAGCCCTGACCGCAGCAATGGATATGTACGCAAAGCGGGATCAAAAGATCGCAGCCTCGTTTCACTCGACAGCTCCTACGGCTCCCGCAGCTACCCAGCTCCACCGACCCCAAGGCCCCCATAATCTCAGGCCGAATTCGTTAGCAGGGGTTTCGAAATAAACCGAACCCCCCACCCACCAAGCCCCCCCAGCCAATGCGCGCTCTATCGGTGCGTCTCCCCGAATAGCGAAGCGCCAGTGTACAATCGCGTTTTTATACCTTGTCGATCATGCGAAGGATTTTCCGGATGTTGCCGCGCTTTCCCGCCGTCACCCGCTGCCTGACTCTTGCCGCGCTCTGTGCCGCAGGCCCCGTGGCAGCCTTGGAGTTGCCTCTTCCGCCACCCGGTGAAGACATCATTGGCCAGGTGCAAGTGATCAAGGCCAAGTACGAAGATACCTTCGCCGACCTTGGCACCACCTACGACCTGGGCTATTCGGAAATGGTCGCCGCCAACCCGGGCGTCGACGCCTGGCTGCCTGGCGTGGGCACCGAAATCATTCTGCCAACGCGCTTCATCCTGCCCCCAGGGCCGCGTGAAGGCATCGTGATCAACCTCGCCGAGTACCGCCTTTATTACTACCCCAAAGGCCGGGACGTGGTGTACACCTTCCCGCTGGGCATTGGCCGTGAAGGCTGGGGCTCGCCGATTGCGCATACCACCATCACCGCCAAGACACACAATCCGACCTGGACGCCGCCTGCGTCGATCAAGGCCGAACACCTTGCCGATGGCGATCCTCTGCCCAACGTCGTACCGGCCGGTCCGGACAACCCATTGGGGCCGTTCAAGTTCAACCTGGGTACCCCGGGCTACCTGATCCATGGCTCGAACAAGAAATTCGGCATCGGCATGCGCACCAGCCATGGCTGTTTCCGCATGTTCAACAATAACGTCCTGGAAATGGCGAGCATGGTCCCGGTGGGTACCTCGGTGCGTATCATCAACGACCCGTACAAGTTCGGCGTGAGTGGCGGCAAGGTCTACCTCGAGGCGCACACGCCGCTTGACGACAACGGCAACCCGTCGGTAGTCGACAAGCACACGGCGGTGATCAACGCGATGCTCAAGCGTGAGGACATCACCAACAACCTGCGCATGAACTGGGATGTGGTGCGTGATGTGGTCGCAGCCGAAGATGGCTTGCCAGTGGAGATCGCCGTACCCAATGGTGCGGCGCCGATGGTGACCAGCTCACCTATCGACCTGCAGCAGTAGGCCTGTGCAAAAGCCCGTCGACGTGAATCGCGTCGACGGGTTTTTTATTGTCCGCAGGAAAATCCGGGCAATAAAAAAGCCGACCCAAAAATGGGTCGGCTTGATAACAATCCCGAGGGATTATTACTTGCGGCTAGCTTTGTCGAGCATGCGCAGAGCGCGCTCGTTAGCTTCGTCAGCAGTCTGTTGTGCTTTTTGAGCAGCAGCCAGAGCTTCATCAGCTTTACGGTAAGCTTCGTCTGCACGAGCCTGGGAGCGAGCTGCTGCGTCTTCGGTAGCAGTCAGACGTGCTTCGGTTTCTTTCGATGCGCTGCTGCAACCGGTAGCCAGAACTGCGGCCAGGGCCAGAGCAGAGAATTTCAGAACGTTGTTCATCGTGTTCCCCTTCAAGGACTTTCTATTAAGTAGCTGTCTCCTCAGAGTGAGGAAATAGCCGGCGTACATACTACCCATTACTTGTAGTAAGTAAACTGACGTGTAGCAAGAAGCAAAAAAAATTGTAGGCGTTGATTCTTTTTCGAGCAACTTTTAACTGCTTTGTATAAAAAATATCCAGCTGCGAGCCCCGATCTGAGCGAGCCCCCCGGAAAAAGTTCCCGATCTGCAGCGCTGTTTTTGCGGTCTAGGGTAAAGTCTGTCTAAATGATTTCGTCTACACTTTTGTTCGGGAATTGTGCAGTGCTTCGCTTATCTTTCTGCTAGTTGAGGTGACTTTAACAACGGGCGCTCGTCTTAAGTCTCAACATCCGGCAATGTTCAGGTAATCGGCTGCGGGAAATCCCCGGTCTTGAAGTCCCTGCGTCTCCCCCGGAGCAGCACCCGCCAATCTGCGTAATGACGAGCGTACCTTGAGCATTTTTGCCAATGGTGCCTACTATTTGTACGTGCCCGGTTGCGCGAGATTGGTGCAGCTCTTCTCGGTGTCCTTTCAGGCACGGGGTGGCGTAGATGTTCCTTCGCCGGAAAAACATCGGTAAGGTAGGGGTCAAAATTCAAGACCCGCGAGGAGTAGTGATGAGCGAGGCGTTGTCCATCCACCATGACCAGGCTGGTCATCAGTTCGAGACCAATGTGGACGGTCATCGTGCCTACCTGACCTATATGGACCTGGGTAAACAGACCCTGGATATTTATCGTACCTTCGTACCCAACGCGTTGCGTGGTCGCGGTATTGCCGCCGCGTTGACCGAGCAGGCGCTGCAGTACGCCGAGGAAATGGGCTACACGGTCATTCCATCGTGCTCCTATGTGGAGCGCTACATGGAACGTCACCAGCGCCATGCCGCCAAGCTGAGCCAGTAAACGCAACGCAAAAAAACGCCGGGCTGCCCCGGCGTTTTTTTTGCGTTGCGTTTACTGACCCGCTTGGCCGTGCTCAGTCGCGAGCGCGTTTTGGCAGTACGTCCTTGAGCTTGGCATGCATGCTGCGCAAGGTCGTCTCGGTGGCAGACCAGTCGATGCAGGCGTCGGTGATCGACACGCCGTATTGCAGGTCGGCCAGATCCTTCGGAATGGCCTGGCAGCCCCAGTTCAGGTGACTCTCGACCATCAGGCCGATGATCGACTGGTTGCCTTCGAGGATCTGGTTGGCCACGTTCTCCATCACCAGCGGTTGCAGGGCGGGGTCCTTGTTGGAGTTGGCGTGGCTGCAGTCGACCATGATGTTCGGCTTGATCTTCGCCTTGTTCAGTGCCTGCTCGCAGAGCGCGACGCTAACCGAATCGTAGTTCGGTTTGCCGTTGCCGCCGCGCAGTACCACGTGACCGTAGGCATTGCCCTTGGTGGTGACGATCGACACGCCACCTTCCTGATTGATGCCCAGGAAACGGTGCGGGCTGGAAACCGACTGCAGGGCGTTGATCGCAACGGTCAGGCCGCCGTCGGTGCCGTTCTTGAAGCCGACAGCCGAGGACAGGCCGGAAGCCATTTCACGGTGAGTCTGGGATTCGGTGGTGCGCGCGCCAATGGCCGACCAGCTGATCAGGTCCTGCAGATACTGCGGGGAGATCGGGTCAAGGGCTTCGGTGGCGGTGGGCAGGCCCATCTCGGCCAAGTCCAGCAGCAATTGACGACCGATATGCAGACCGTCCTGAATCTTGAAGGAGTCATCCAGGTACGGATCGTTGATCAGGCCCTTCCAGCCAACGGTGGTACGTGGCTTCTCGAAATACACTCGCATGACCAGATACAGAGTATCGGACACTTCGGTGGCCAGCACCTTGAGGCGCTCGGCGTATTCGTGGGCGGCCTTGATATCGTGGATCGAGCAAGGCCCGATAACGACGAACAGGCGGTGATCGGTGCCATCAAGAATGTTGCGAATGACTTCGCGACCCTTGGTGACGGTGCGCAAGGCAGCGTCGCTCAGGGGAATATCACGCTTGAGCTGGTCAGGAGTGATCAGCGTCTCGTTGGAGGCGACGTTTAGGTCGTTGATCGGTAAATCAGCCATCGTTTACTCGTCAGGTCACGGGTGCCGGCCGCCAGCGAACCCGCGCGGCGGAGCACAGCAAATTAAGCGCGTCGGGGAGCGGAACCTTAGCGCGTTACACCGTGGCTCGACAATGGGCAGAAGTGGGTTTAATCCAGCACAGGCTGCGCAAAAGCCTTGCTTACCGTGTCGTGGGAGAACTCATCGGCATGCTGCTGCACCCATTCAAGCGCCAGTGCCTGGTTGTCCTGGCGCTCGCTGTGCGGTTCATGCAGGCGGCAATAGCGTTCGATCTGGCAAATCTGCTCGCCCATTCTCGCGCTGAACAGCATCTGTTCGTCGACAAAGGCTATGCCTACCAGATACCCGCGCTTGCGGCGCAGGCACCAGGCTACATAGCCCAGGTAGCGCAGGTCCGGGTTGAGGGTCGGCATGCGCACTTCAAGCGCCGTGCCGTGGCGCCAGGCGCGGTGATAATTGCAAGCCATGCCGCCGAGGCTGATAGTGTGCAGCCGTTGTCGCGATATGCATTCATGTTTGAGCAACGTTAATTCAACGGGCACATCGTCAGGGTGAGGAAGAAAACGTCCCATGAACACAGACTCCATGTGTCGGTCATCTGACAGCGTTTCCCCCAGTATAGTGGTCGAATTGGAACTGACCGATTTCGATGCCGACCAACGGCTGCTGGCGCTGAGCGGTGTTTCGCTGGTGATTTTCACCAGCGTCGGCTGCGCCAGTTGCCGTTATGCCAGGGCTCGCTTGCCCGGGCAGGCGCTGGAGGTCGACCGGCTGTGCTGGATTGATGCCGGCAGCAACGGTGGCGTGGTCGAGCGTTACCAGGTCTTTCACTTGCCAGCGCTGTTTGTCGTGCGTGACGGTGAATTCTTCGGGGCACTGAATTCGCGCCTTGAGACTACTGAACTCAATGAGGCGCTGACTAAGGCGCTGACACGAACAGCAGAGGAGTTGCCATGACGGGGGCAGCAGCGAGGCCGACAATCGGCATTATAGGCACCGGGGCGATCGGTGGATTTTACGGGGCGATGTTGGCGCATGCCGGCTTCGATGTGCATTTCCTGGTGCGCAGCGAGTTCCACGCCGTGGCCGAACGTGGCCTGCAAGTGCACAGTGCGCAGCATGGGACATTGAACGTTTTCCCGGTGCAAGCCTATTCCTCGGTCGACGACATGCCGCCCTGTGACTGGTTGCTGGTGGGGACGAAAACCACCAGTAACGCCGAGCTGGCATCCACCATCGTTCGAGCTGGCGCGGCTGACGCCAAGGTGCTGCTGTTGCAAAATGGCCTGGGCGTCGAAGACAGCCTGCGCGAATCGCTGCCTGATTCGCTGCACGTGCTCGGAGGTCTCTGTTACATCTGTGTCCATCGCGAGGCGCCCGGGGTTATTACTCATCAGGCCCTTGGCGCAGTGCATGTCGGTTATCACAGCGGTCCTGCCGCCGACCTGCCGGCGCGCCAGGCAATAGCCGAAGAAGGCGCCGGACTGTTCCACTTCGCCGGCATCGACTCCCAGGCCATGGCAAATCTGCATCAGGCACGCTGGCAGAAACTGGTCTGGAATATCCCCTACAACGGACTCTCGGTGCTGTTGCGCGCGAGCACTGTGCCGTTGATGGCCGATACCAATAGCCGGGAACTGATCAAGGCGTTGATGGCCGAAGTGGTGCAGGGCGCCACCGCCTGTGGTTATCAGGTGCCCGCCGGGTACGCCGAGCATCTGTTCATGATGACCGAAAAGATGCCCGATTATTGGCCGAGCATGTATCACGATCATCTGCACGGGCGGCCACTGGAGCTGGAGGCGATCTACGCCCGGCCCCTGGCAGCCGCGAAAGCCGCGGGATGCGACATGCCGCGAATCGAAGCCCTGTTCCGCAGTTTGGCTTTCATCGATCGACGTCCTGCCTGAGTCGGTCATTCAGTGAGGGAAGGTATGGCAAAGACTATCGATGACAAGCTGGTGCTGGCGATTTCCTCGCGAGCGCTGTTCGACCTGAGCGAAAGCCACAAGGTGTACCTGTCCAGTGGCGTTGAGGCCTACCGCCAATATCAGATCGAGCACGAGGACGAAATCCTCGAACCGGGCGATGCATTTCCCTTGGTGCAGAAACTGCTCAACCTCAACAACAGCCTGGGCCGTGCCCGGGTCGAGGTGATCCTGGTGTCACGCAACAGTGCCGACACCGGGCTGCGGGTGTTCAACTCCATCCACCACTACGGCCTGGCGATCTCGCGCGCAGCATTTGTCGGCGGGCGCAGTCCGTACCCCTACCTCAAGGCCTTCGGCTGTGACCTGTTCCTGTCGACCCATGCCGAAGACGTGCGCAGTGCCCTGGACGCCGGTTTCGCTGCGGCGACCATCCTGTCCGGTGGTGCCAGCCGGGCGGCCAGCGAAGAATTGCGGATTGCCTTCGACGGTGACGCGGTGCTGTTTTCCGATGAATCCGAGCGGGTTTACCAGGCCGGTGGCCTGGAAGCCTTTCAGGCCAGCGAGCGGGAGTCGGCCCGGCAACCGTTGCGGGGTGGACCGTTCAAGGGCTTCCTCGCGGCACTTAATTTGTTGCAGCGTGAATTTCCAGACGACGCCTGTCCGATCCGCACCGCCCTGGTGACGGCACGTTCGGCGCCGGCCCATGAACGGGTGATCCGCACATTGCGCGAATGGGATATCCGTCTCGATGAGTCGCTGTTCCTTGGCGGCCTGACCAAGTCGGCTTTTCTCGAAGCGTTCGCTGCCGATGTATTTTTCGACGATCAGGCCGGGCACTGCGAGTTGGCCCGTGAAGTGGTTGCGACCGGCCATGTGCCCCATGGCATAAGCAACGAGCAAAAGGTTTAAGCCCGCCGTTCAATGCGTTACACCGGCCGCCGTACTCGCCAAGGCACTGCTAAGCTCAACCCATCTCCGCCATGTTGGCACAAGAGGAGGTCATATGATTCGTTCGATGCTGTATGCCACTGACCTCGGCCTTTACGCACCGTTGGTGATGCAGCATGCCCTGGCGCTGGCCCGGACATTTGATGCGCAGTTGTATGTGGTGCATGCGGTGGAGCCGATGGGGCTGTTCGCCGAGTCGGTACTGCAGAGCTACCTTGATGAGCAGGCGTTGAACGATTTTCACAGCCAGGGCCTGAATACGGTGATTGCCAACATCGAGCAGCGGGTGCTCGACAGCTTCCGCGAGGAGCTGGGTGAGGAGGGGGACCAGGACCTGGCGCGCATCCAGGCGGTGCGGGTGATCCAGGGAGATCCCTCACAGGTGATTCTTGACCAGGCGCAGAAACTCTCTGTGGATTTGCTGATCGTAGGTAGTCACAGCCACGGGGCCGGCGCGGAAACACCCTTGGGCCGCACCGCTGCGCGGGTGTTGCAACTGGCGAGGGTGCCGGTCTACCTGGTACCGCTGGTTGAGCGTCGGCGCCTGGGAGATCGCTAGAACACGAATCGTGGCGAACTGATAAAAAGTTCTAGATTTATTCTTCAAACCATTAATATAGTTATATACCGTCGCTGATGCCCGTGGCGTCTACCTGCTTTGAGGGATTCATATGAAGCTTCAACAATTGCGCTACATCTGGGAAGTGGCGCACCACGACCTCAACGTTTCAGCTACAGCCCAAAGCCTTTACACCTCGCAACCGGGCATCAGTAAGCAGATTCGACTGCTGGAGGACGAATTGGGCGTCGAGGTCTTCGCCCGCAGCGGCAAGCACCTGACCCGCGTCACCCCTGCAGGCGAGCGCATCATCACCACCGCCGGCGAGATCCTGCGCAAGGTCGAAAGCATCAAGCAGATCGCCCAGGAATTCTCCAACGAGAAAAAGGGCACCCTGTCGATCGCCACCACCCACACCCAGGCGCGCTACGCACTGCCGCCGGTGATCAGCAACTTCATCAAGCAATACCCCGATGTGGCCCTGCACATGCACCAGGGTTCGCCGATGCAGATCGCCGAAATGGCCGCCGACGGCACAGTGGATTTTGCCATTGCCACGGAAGCGCTGGAGCTTTTCGGCGACCTGGTAATGATGCCATGCTACCGCTGGAATCGCTGCGTTGTAGTGCCCCAGGGCCATCCGTTGACCAAGCTGTCGAAGCTGACCCTCGAAGCGCTGGCCGAATACCCGATCGTAACTTATGTGTTCGGTTTCACCGGTCGCTCCAAGCTCGACGAGGCCTTCAGTCACCGTGGCCTGACACCCAAAGTGGTGTTCACCGCCGCCGATGCTGACGTGATCAAGACCTACGTGCGGCTTGGCCTGGGCGTGGGCATCGTGGCGAAGATGGCCGTTGACGCCAAGCTCGACAGTGACCTGGTGATGCTCGATGCCAGCGATTTGTTCGAGTCCAGCATTACCAAGATCGGCTTCCGTCGCGGTACTTTCCTGCGCGGTTTCATGTGCGACTTCATCGAGAAATTCGCGCCGCACCTGACGCGCGAAGTCATGGCCAAGGCCATCCAGTGCCATAACAAGCAGGAGCTCGAAGAGCTGTTCGACGGAGTCGAATTGCCGGTGCATTGATCCCGGTCTAGATCACCTCGGTAACAGCAAACTGTTGCCGGGTTCCCGCCACCAGAATGTCTACCTCGTCCCCTTCGAACTTGCCCAGCAGGCTTTTGCCCAGGGGCGAGCGGGGGGTGATGACGGTGATGATCTGCCCCACCATATCGATCTTCAACCCCGCCGCGTCGGGTGCGAGGAACAGCCATTGTTCGCGACCCTTTTCGTCTTCCAGCCCCAGCAGCGCACCGACTTCGATGCCGCGTTGCTCGTCGTAGGGGCGCAGGGCCAGGTTCTGGCAAAGGGTCAGTGACTGCCTGATCTCCTCCACGCGCCTGGCCTGGCCGGCTGCCAGGTAGGACGCTTCCAGGCCCAGGGTGTCGTACTTGTTCTCGGCGATGTTCTCTTCGTGAGTCGCGGTCTCATAGGCGGTCTGCGCCGCGCGCTCGGCGATGTCGAGATCAATGCGCAGCTTGTCGAGTATGAGTTGGTGGACGGTCTTCTTGTGCATGGCTGGCTTCATCAATCGCAAAATTGCTGGACGTTGGCGCGACTCTTTTCACTCGGTGCGTTCTGGTCCTGTTGCAGCCAGAACTGGCACTTCGGGTTGGCCAGGTTGCGGCTGCTGCCCCGGGCCTGATCCAGTCGCTGCTGCTGCTCGTTCTTGCGCAGGTTTTCTTCGTATTGTTCGAACAATGGACTCTGCGGCGCAATGTCAGGTCGTGGTTGCACCTGCGCCGGAACGGGCGGCCTGGCCAGTTGCTCCACCGCCGTGGCCACGGGCGCCAACTGCTCGCTGAACAACAGGCGTGAGGCGAGCCAGCAAGTCAGGGCGATCGCCATGAATCCAAGCCACAGGCCCAGGGCGATGCTGGCACTCAGTTGCAGCACATTGAGTCGTACGGCAAGTGGGCGGCGCGGGTTGGGGCGGTAGGGCATGGCGGCCTCCTGGCGGGTGGTTGCAAGCGAAGGGCGATTGTCGCATGAAGATTAATCGCCGTCGGCTCTTCTGCGCGGGGTAATTTATGCGGACAATCGCTACCTTTGCCAACGGGAGCCTGGAATGCCTCAAACGAACCCCCGCTGGGATATTTTCTGTACCGTGGTCGACAATTTTGGCGACATCGGGGTGACCTGGCGGCTGGCCCGGCAACTGGTGGCCGAGCACTCGGTGCAAGTGCGCCTATGGGTCGACGACCTGCGCGCCTTCGAGCGGCTGTGCCCGGAGATCGACATTCAGCTGGCGCAGCAATGGCAGCAGGGCGTCGAGGTGCGGCAATGGCCGGCGGAATGGCTGCCGGTTGATGCCGCTGATGTGGTCATCGCCGCATTTGCCTGCCAATTGCCGGCGCCCTATATGGACGCCATGGCCGCGCGGGCACAACCACCGCTGTGGCTGAACCTGGATTACCTGAGTGCCGAAGACTGGGTGGTGGGTTGTCACGGCTTGCCGTCGGTCAAATACCGACACGTGCAGAAGTACTTTTTCTTCCCCGGTTTCCGCCAGGACACGGGCGGCTTGCTGCGCGAGCGTGGCTTGCTCGAGCGACGGCGCAAGTTCCAGCAGGATGCTTCAGCGCAGCGCGAATTCCTCCAGGGCCTGGGCGTCGATCGCGCCCCTGGCAGCCAGTTGATTTCGCTGTTCGCCTATGAGAATGCCGGGTTGGCCAGCTGGCTTGATTGCCTGGCGAGCGATTCCACGCCTTCGCACATGCTGGTGCCGGAAGGGCGGATCCTCGGCGACGTCGAGCGCTGGCTTGGGGTCGAGGGGCTCGCGGCGGGGGACGTGCACGTTCGCGACGGTTTGACCGTGCAGGTGCTGCCATTCGTCCGACAGGATCAATACGACCTGTTGCTGTGGAGCTGCGATTTTAATGCGGTGCGCGGCGAGGACTCGTTCGTGCGTGCCCAATGGGCCGGGCGCCCGCTGCTGTGGCACATCTATCGACAGGACGAAGATATTCACCTGGACAAGCTCGAAGCCTTCCTCACGCTGTACACCAAGGGCCTGACGCGGCCGGCCAGCGAGGCGATCAGCGGTCTATGGCGAGCCTGGAATGCCGGTGTAACAATGAGCGATCACTGGCTGGCCACCCGTAAACACTCGCCAGAACTGCAGCAACACGCCGAGGCGTGGTGTCTGGAACAGGCCTTGCAAGATGATCTTGCCGCGGCGCTGGTACAGTTTTATGTAAATTGGATATGATACGCGGCCTAGATTTTTGTAAATCCCATCCAAATTCGGATATTCGCAATGAAAACTGGTAAAGAACTGAAACCCGGTACCGTGATCCGTCTCGAAAACGATCCTTGGCTGGTTCAGAAAGCTGAATTCACCAAATCCGGTCGTAACAGCGCGATCATGAAGACCAAGCTGAAAAACCTGCTGACCGGTTACAAGACCGAGATCGTTTACAGCGCCGACGACAAACTGGACGACGTAATCCTCGACCGCAAAGAAGCGACCCTGTCCTTCATCAGCGGCGACACCTACACGTTCATGGACACCACCGACTACACCATGTACGAGCTGAACGCTGAAGACATCGAAGCCGTTCTGCCTTTCGTTGAAGAAGGCATGACCGATGTTTGCGAAGCGATCTTCTTCGAAGAGCGTCTGGTTTCCGTAGAGCTGCCGACCACTATCGTGCGCGTAGTTGACTACACCGAAGGTTCGGCTCGTGGCGACACTTCCGGCAAGGTGATGAAGCCTGCCAAGCTGAGCAACGGTACCGAGCTGCAAGTGGCTGACTTCATCGAAATCGGTGACCGCATCGAGATCGACACCCGCGAAGGCGGTTCCTACAAAGGCCGTGCTAAATAAGCACAGCTTCAGGAATGAAAAAGCCCGACCATTGAGTCGGGCTTTTTTGTGCCTGCAAAATCACAGGATCGCAGCCTCGTTTCACTCGACAGCTCCTACAAGGGAATCACGTTCTTCCTGGTTCTTCCTGTAGGCGCTGTCGAGTGAAACGAGGCTGCGATCTTTTGCTTTTAAACCGTGACGTGCAAGCGCACTTCAACGTTGCCGCGGGTGGCGTTCGAGTAAGGGCACACCTGGTGAGCCGCCTCTACCAGCGATTGCGCGTCGGCTTGTTCAAGACCCGGCAGACTGATGTGCAGGTCGATGTCCAGGCCAAAACCGCCGGGGATCTGACCGATGCCGACATGGGCAGTAATCGAGGCATCGTTGGGGATGCTGCGCTTGGTCTGGCTGGCAACGAATTTCAGTGCGCCGATGAAGCAGGCGGAGTAGCCGGCCGCGAACAGCTGCTCGGGGTTGGTTGCTGCGCCACCCGCACCGCCCAGCTCTTTAGGCGTGGCGAGCTTGACGTCGAGGACGTTGTCGCTGGAAATCGCACGACCATCACGGCCGCCAGTGGAAGTTGCGATTGCGGTGTAGAGCGTTTGCATGATTTAGGCCTCGCCAGATCAGATATGTTTCGCGCTAAATGTTTGCGCGCCAAGTAAGTGCGAGATGAATGTATCGCGCTAATAGTTTGCGCGCAAGATAAACTTTCAAGCGCCTGATAGCGCAGTACCCGTCGACATCAATGTTGGATGTTATACCGCTATCGCGGGCAAGCTTTGCTCCCGCAATGGGCTTCACCTTCAGAGGCGTTCGCTCTCACCTTCAGAGGCTGTCCTGCAGATGACTACGCAGCGCTTGCAACTCGGCCTGCAGCTTCTGCAACTGCTGTAAGGTCTGGCCACTCGCCCCCAGGATGCACTGTGGAATATCGCGGGCCTTGTCCCGCAATGCGCGGCCTGGCCCGGTCAACTCGACAATCACTACCCGCTCATCCTCACGGCTGCGGGTACGACTGAGCAAGCCCTCGACTTCGAGGCGCTTGAGCAGCGGCGTCAATGACCCGGGATCGGTCAACAGACGGGCGCTGATTTCACTTACGGTCAAGCCGTCGCGCTCCCACAACACCAGCATCGCCAGGTACTGCGGATAGGTGAGGCCCAACGCCTGCAGGAGCGGTTTGTAGACTTTGGTCATCATCAGTGACGTGGAGTGCAGGGCGAAACACACCTGATTGTCCAGCAGCAGGTGGTCACAGTTATCCGGAGTGTTGCGCTTGTCGGTCATTTCAAAGCCTTGATCAGTCATCGTCATCAATCTAGTGGGCGAATCTTTAATGCGCCAGATAATTCGCGGTCAGTGCCGACCCAGGGTGTTTTGCAGCACCAGGTCCCAGGGCGGGATCGGGCTGAAACGGGTCTTCAGGTACTCAAGCAGCAGGCGACTGCGTGGGTTGGGTTGCTGCTGCAGGCGCAACGCGTAGATCCCGGTGCTTTCCGGCGGCGGCAGTCCGTTGTCACAAAACAACGGTTGCAGTTCGCCGCGCAGCAGGTATTCGCTGGCAAGCCAGGTGGGTAGATGGGCAATGCCCAGCCCGGCCAACGCACCGCACACCAGTGCTTCGGCATTGTTGGCGCTCATGCGGATGCGCGCCGGGCGGTGCAGTTGCATCTGTCCGTGCTGTTCAAAGCGCCAGGCGAAGGGCGGCGCCAGGCCGTCCCAGTCCAGGCCATCATGCTCGATCAACTGCGCCGGTTCCGCCGGCACGCCACGGAGCTTCAGGTAGGCTGGGCTCGCGCACGCAATTCGAACCATCCGCGCCAGAGGTGTGGCGACCAGGCGGGTGTCGGCCATTTGTCCGGCGCGCAGCACGAGGTCGACCTTGCCCAGGTTAAGGCCCTGCATGTCGACGAAACTGTCGATCAGGTGCAGTTGCACATCGAGGCCAGGGTAGAGCATCAGGAAGTCGGCAATCACTGGCGCCAGGTGTCGGCGCCCGAACGCGGCAGGCGCGTCGATACGAATCAGGCCTTCCGGTGCACTGCTCAGGGAAACCGCCTCGGCTCGGGCCAGGCGCAGTTCGGCGACGATCCGCCGCGCGCGCTCGGCAAACGCCAGGCCTGCCGGTGTCGCCCGCACCGCGTGGGTGCTGCGGATGAACAGCTGGCTGCCCACGGCGTTTTCCAGGCTGTCGATACGCCGGGCGACAGCGGAGGGTGTCAGCGGATAACGACGCGAAGCGGCAGAAAAACTGCCGGTTTCCAGTACGTCGAGGAACAGCGCAAGCTGCTCGGTTAACTGATTGGGGTTCATGGCGATGCGCTTGTGCGAAGTTGGCACAGCCATTGTGCGTTGCTATGCGTTTCACTGCCAATCCCGAATGCGTAGCATGGGCCCATGATTTGGATAGGAATGTAACTGTGATTGAGTTCTTGGTGTATCTGGTGTTCGGCGCAGCCTTGGGCACCCTGGGCGGATTATTTGGCATTGGCGGCGGATTGATCGCTATCCCATTGCTGGGTGTTTTTTTCGGGCTCGACCAGCAAATAGCCCAAGGCACGGCGCTGGTCATGGTGGTGCCGAACGTAATGCTCGCCTTGTGGCGTTATCACCAGCGCAATCGCATCGAATTGCGCCACGCGTTGCCGCTGGCCGTGATGGGCTTCAGTTTTGCCTGGATCGGCTCGATCTGGGCGGTGGGCATTGATGCGCAATCCATGCGCGCCGGATTCGTTGCATTTCTGGTGGCCTTGTCTGCGTACAACCTTGTGCGAATGTTCACCACCAACCCGCCGGCAACGGCGCAAATGCGCTATTCATGGCCATGGCTGGGCGTGCTCGGCGCCGCGTCCGGGACCATGGGGGGTCTATTCGGCGTTGGCGGGGCAGTGGTGGCAACACCGGTGTTGACCAGCCTGTTCGGCACCACTCAGGTCGTTGCCCAAGGGTTGTCCCTGGCCCTGGCGCTGCCCAGCACCGGGGTGACACTGGTGACCTACGCCGTGCACCATCAAGTCGACTGGATGATCGGCGTGCCATTGGCCATCGGCGGCCTGCTGAGCATCAGCTGGGGCGTTAAAATCGCCCACGCGATGCCGGAGCGCCTGCTGCGCGGGCTGTTTTGCGGCTTTCTGGTGATGTGCGCGGTGATGCTCGCCTTTAAAGTTTGAAACCATCGACGATGTGTTCCGCCAGGCACTCAGTGATAGGCGAGGGGTTGTGCAAGTTGCGCACCAGCATGATGCTGGCCTCGGGCAACACCGGCAGACCCTCGGCCTCACCCAGGATTCGCATATCGGGGGTGATCAGGCTTTCCAGTTGCGCAGTGACTGCAAGGCCGGCGCTGACCACCGCCATGATCGCCGACAAGCTGGAACTGTTATACGCCACCCGATAATCACGCCCCATGGCATCCAGTGCATTGCACGCCCACAGGCGGCAGAAACAATCGCTGTTGAACATCGCCAGCGGCAAAGGCGCCTGCTCGTGGGCGCTGAAACATTGCGCTTCGGCCCAGACAAATCGTTCTTTGCGCAGCAGTTGGCCGATCTCGTTGCCGGGTTCGCGGGTGACGATGGACAGGTCAAGGTCCTGGCGCAGCAACAATTGTTTTGATGACTCGCAATGCACCTCAATCTGGGTCAGCGGATAGGACTGCGCAAAACGCCGCAGAATCCCGGGTAGAAAACGCATCACGTAGTCGTCCGGCGTACCGATCCGGACCATGCCGACCATATGCGGCTCGCGCAGGGTATTGAATACTTCGCTGTGCAGCTTGAGGATGCGCCTGGCATAACCAAGCAGTACCTGGCCCTCGGCTGTCAGCCGCACCTGGCGCCCGTCACGTTGAAACAACTGGCGCTGCAGCACGTCCTCTTCAAGCCGCTTCATCTGCATGCTGACCGCAGACTGGGTGCGGTTGACCAGTTCGCCTGCGCGAGTGAAGCCACCTTGGTCAGCGATGGCGACGAAGGTGCGCAGCACTTCAGTGTCGATACTGGGGTAGGCAGACATACATCAATCTCCGAGATGTATTGCATAAGAAACATTCGTTGGATTGATCTTAGCCCCGGCGCGACACTTGAGCCATCCCAAACGGAGGGCAACAAGATGAAAGGTCAACAGGATGTCAGCGCAGTAGAAAAACACTCCATTCACGTCGTCTCGGATCTGCTGCACAAGCTGACCCGCTGGTATGAACTGCACCGCGAACGGGAAATGTTGGCGGGCATGAGCGATGAGTCCTTGAAGGACATCGGCCTGAGTCGCGCGGACGTGGCGCAGGAAGCGGAGCGTCACTTCTGGCAAGACCCATTGGGCGGCGGCAAATAAGGCTGGAAACACCGATGGCACATGCCTGGTCACAACCCCATCACGCGTGGCGCAAGCCCGGGTCATGGGGTTTTTCATGGGCGGCAGCAGGCGGTCGTATTCGTTCGCTGGAGCCGGGCGGGCACCTGCTGAAAAGGCGATGAGGTCACGCCATTGGCGTTTCATGCGTGGGCCGCTAAGGTGGACACAGACCTCTGCATGAGCCTTTGAATGTCTACCTCCTCGTATTTTTCCTTGCTGCAGGCCAGGCGCCTGGCGTTGAGCTCCCAGGGGTTCGGTGGGCGCCAGCCGCCAGCGCTGGTCAAATCAATCCAGGTCAATCGTTTGATCGAACGTCTGGGTATCCTGCAGATCGATTCGGTCAATGCACTGGTGCGCTCGCACTACCTTCCCCTGTTTTCGCGCCTGGGCTGTTATTCATCCGCCTTGCTTGATCAGGCGGCCTGGAGTCAGGGGCGGCAGCGCACGCTGTTTGAATACTGGGGGCATGAAGCGTCCCTGCTGCCCTTGTCGATGTTCCCCTTGATGCGCTGGCGGATGGCGCGGGCAGGCCGGGGCGAAGATATTTATCAGCAACTGGCGCGTTTCGGTCGTGAGCACCAGGACATCATCCGCCGCGTCCTTGGCTCGGTTCAGGAACTCGGGGCGTTGGGCGCAGGCAGCCTGTCGACTCGCCAGGAAAGAGCCGGGCCATGGTGGGACTGGAGCGCGGAAAAACACGCGCTGGAATGGTTGTTTGCCGCCGGTGAAGTGACTGTTGCCGGACGACGTGGATTCGAGCGGTTGTATGACTTGCCGGAGCGGGTGCTTCCCGCGGTCATCCTCCAGCAGCCGATGCTCTCGGAAGATGAGGCCCAGCGTGGCCTGTTGCTGGATGCGGCCAATGCCTTGGGCATCGCGACGGAAAAGGACCTGCGTGACTACTTTCGCCTGAATCCGGGCGATGCGCGTTCGCGCCTGGCGGAACTGCTGGAGGCGGGCGCATTGCTGTCCTGTGAGGTCCAGGGTTGGCGGCAACCGGCCTTTTGCCTGCCCGAGCCGAAAGTGCCACGCAAGGTCGAGGCCAGCGCCTTGCTGTCGCCCTTCGATTCACTGATCTGGGAGCGCGGCCGTACCGAGCGGTTGTTTGATTTTCGCTATCGGCTGGAGATTTATACGCCCCGGGATAAACGGGTCTATGGCTATTACGTGCTGCCGTTTTTGCACAACGAACGAATATCGGCGCGGGTAGATTTGCGCGCGGAGCGCGCGCACGGCCGCTTGGCGGTGCATGCCGTGCACGAGGAAGAGCCGGGGCTGGACGATGAGGGGATGCTGGCGTTGGCGGTGAATTTGCGGCGGATGGCCGATTGGCTGGGGCTGGCGCAGGTGCAGTTGAATTGCCAGCGGGTGAGTGCGGCCAGATTAAGAGTGGCATTGGCTGGGATTGAGGGTGCCTGAGCTGGCCTCATCGCGAGCAGGCTCGCTCCCACAGTTGACCGCGTTTGGCAGAACAACGCCGTCAAAATGTGGAAGCTAGCCCGCTCGCGATTGTTTCAAAGTGGTTTACCGCCGGACTTGCTTCAACGTCTCGGCAATCAAGAACGCCAATTCCAGCGACTGATCTGCATTCATCCGCGGGTCACAATGGGTGTGGTAGCGGTCTGACAACCCGTCCTCGGTAATCGGCCGCGCGCCGCCGATGCATTCGGTCACGTTCTGTCCTGTCATCTCGATATGAATCCCGCCGGCATAACTGCCTTCGGCCTGGTGAACCTGGAAGAATTGCTTCACTTCGCCCAGGATCTGCGCAAAGTCGCGGGTCTTGTAGCCGCTGCTGGCCTTGATGGTGTTGCCGTGCATCGGGTCGGAACTCCACAGCACCTGCTTGCCCTCGCGCTGCACAGCGCGGATGAGGGCGGGCAGGTGGTCACCGACCTTGTTGGCGCCCATTCGGGCGATCAGGTTCAGCCGGCCAGGGTCGTTGTCCGGGTTGAGCACATCAATCAGGCGGATCAGGTCGTCGGGGTTCATGCTCGGGCCGACCTTGACCCCAATCGGATTGTTCACGCCACGCAGAAACTCGACGTGAGCGCCGTCCAGCTGGCGAGTGCGGTCGCCAATCCACAGCATGTGCGCTGAACAGTCATAGTAATCGTTGGTCAGGCTGTCACGGCGAACAAAAGCTTCTTCGTAATTGAGCAGCAAGGCCTCGTGCGCAGTGAAGAAACTGGTCTCGCGCAGCTGTGGCGAGCTGTCCATGCCGCAGGCGCGCATGAAGGCCAGGGTTTCATCGATGCGATCGGCCAGGTGGCTGTATTTCTCAGCCAGTGCCGAGTTGGCGATGAAGTCCAGGTTCCACTTGTGCACCTGATGCAGGTCGGCAAAACCACCCTGGGCAAACGCGCGCAGCAGGTTGAGGGTGGCGGTGGACTGGTGGTAGGACTGCAGCAGGCGTTCCGGATCCGGCACGCGGCTTTTTTCATCGAAGCCGATGCCGTTGACGATATCGCCACGGTAGGCCGGCAAGGTGACGCCGTCGATGGTTTCGTCATTGGCCGAACGGGGTTTGGCGAACTGCCCGGCCATGCGACCGACCTTGACCACCGGGCAGCCGGCAGCAAAGGTCATGACGATGGCCATTTGCAGCAGCACCTTGAAGGTGTCGCGAATTTTTGCTGCGGAGAATTCGGCAAAACTTTCAGCGCAATCGCCGCCCTGCAACAGAAACGCCCGACCCTGTGTCACTTCGGCGAACTGGCGACGCAACTCCCGGGCTTCACCGGCAAACACCAGCGGCGGATAGCTGGCCAGGGTTTGCTCGACCTGCAGCAAATGTGCTGCGTCTGGGTAGGCGGGTTGTTGCTGGATCGGCAGGGCGCGCCAGCTGTCAGGGCTCCAGGGTTGGCTCATCACGGTCTCGGTAGTTTTACGCTCGGACCCTCATGTTATCAGCAATTAGTGCGTGACCTGCTCCCGTTGCATCGCTGACAATCGCGCCTTTGCAGCCGCATCAGCGGTTGACTGCAGCTGTTTCCCCAAGCTGCAGGCCCGAGACGACCAGGAGACGAAATGACCGAGGAGCGCGTCGAGCATCTGCTCGCCGAGGTACAGGATGAGTTCGGCGTGATACGCGTGCTGGAAGTGGCGGACTACCGATTTCTCGAGTTCGGTGACGCCATCGAACAGAGTTGCGTGTTCACCGCCGACCCGAGCTGGCTCGAATACGATTACACCCGCGCGATGCTGATCGGTGCGTTGTGCCACGAGCAGCCGGAAAGTGCATTGTTCCTGGGGCTGGGCGCCGGTACGCTGACCCAGGCCTGCCTGAAATTCCTGCCGCTGGAAGACGTCGAAGCCATCGAGCTGCGGCCCGACGTGCCGCGCCTGGCCATTGAATACCTGGGGCTGGATGATGATCCGCGCCTGTATATCAGGGTCGGCGACGCGCTGGAGTTGCTGGACACTGCGGAGCCTGCAGACCTGATTTTCGTCGACCTGTATACCGATGTCGGGCCTGGGGTCGGCCACCTGGCCTGGAGTTTCCTGGAGAACTGTCAAAAGCGCCTGAATCCGGGCGGATGGCTGGTGATCAATCAGTGGGCGACCGACGATGGCAAGCCGCTGGGCGCTGCGCTGTTGCGCGGGCTGTATCACCGCCATTACTGGGAGTTGCCGGTGAAAGAGGGCAATGTGATTTTGCTGGTGCCGTCAGAGCTGGATCAGGAGCTCGACATGGACGCCCTGGTGGCCCGGGCCGAAGGGCTGGCGCCGCGATTGGGGTATTCGTTGCAGTCGCTGATCAAGGCTATTCGCCCGGCAACATGAGTCGGCGTCTGTGAGGCCCTCATCGCGGGCAAGCCCGCTCCCACAGGTTTCGTATACGACGCAATCATTGTGGGAGCGGGCTTGCCCGCGATGAGGGCCCCACAGTCAATACATCCCTCAAAGCCCCTTAAACACGCCAGGTCGCTTCTCGATCATCGACCGCACTCCCTCCCTGGCATCCTCACTGCCCAGCAGCTTCTTCGCCAGCGGCGCCAGCCCCAGCGCTGCCGCCGTTTCTCCTTCATAGCGCGCCTGCCGGGCCGACATCAGGGTCGCCTGCACCCCAAGCGGCGCCTGACGGGCGATCCGTTCAGCCAACTCCAGTGCCCGTGGCAGCAAATCCTCACTGGCCATGACTTCCTGGACCAGGCCCAGGTGCAGCGCCTCATGGGCATCGAACTCATCCCCGGTAAGTAACCAGCGCATTGCATTGCCCCAGCCGGCAACCTGATGCAGGCGCAAGGTGGCGCCGCCGAACGGGAAAATCCCGCGTTGCACTTCTTTCTGGGCGAAGCGGGTATTGCTGGCGCACAGGTTGATATCAGCGGCCAGCATCAATTCGATGCCAATGGTCAGGCAGTATCCCTGGGCGGCGACGATCACCGGCTTGCTCACCCGAGGGCCGGCCTGGATTCCCCATGGATCGCAGCCACCGGGGGGCACCTGCCAGCCTTCGGCCAGGCTGGCACTGGCGCTGACCAGGTCGAGCCCGGCGGTAAAATGCTCGCCGTGGCCAAACACTACCGCCACCCGCGCTTCGCGGTCGGCTTCGAACTCGCCATAGGCCAGGCTCAGTTCATTCAGCAGGTCGAGGTCGAACGCATTGCGCTTGGCCACCCGGTCCAAACCGATCAACAGCACATGACCGCGCCGTTCGCGGCTGAGTCGACTGGAGCAGGGCTGATTCATGGGGCAATTCCTCGGGCGGGAAGGGGGCGGTTGCCGGGCGCAGGGCAAAGGTGGCGGCTCAGCAGGGTGAACCGTTTTAGCGCCATCTCCAGCAGGGCCGGGCCTTTGAAAAGTAGACCCTGGTTGGATTCTGCGCAAAGCCTGTGACACAACGGCGTATACGTCAGTTTTCCGACAAATAATGCTCCCTTTTTGCCCGAATTCCGGTATAGTGCGCGCCGGCCTTTAACCAGGCCGCGTTTAGGTAGCGCAATTCCCCGAAGTCAGCTTCGGCTGCACGTCCGCACAGCGGACTCTCCCTTGACGAATCTTTTTCATTCATTCGTTTTCGCAAATCCCCGCCGACAAAGCAGCCAGGGCGACTCTTGAGTCTTACACGGCATGCGCAGCTTTGGAGCATGGGTCTTTGCGGATGCACTTAGAGGCAGACCCATGACCCAGGAAACCGGCGGCTTCGCCGCTTTTAATCTTAATCCGAATATCCTTGCAGCCGTCATTGCGACTGGCTACGAAGAACCTTCGGCTATTCAGCAGCAATCGATCCCAATCATCATGGCCGGCCAGGACATGATTGGCCAGGCGCAAACCGGTACGGGTAAAACCGCTGCGTTCGCCCTGCCTATTCTGCATTGCATCGATCCTGCCAAGCGCGAGCCGCAAGCCCTGATCCTGGCGCCAACCCGTGAGTTGGCGCTGCAAGTAGCAACCGCTTTCGAAACCTACGCCAAGCAAATGCCGGGCGTTACCGTTGTGGCCGTTTACGGCGGCGCGCCTATGGGCCCACAACTGAAAGCAATCCGTAACGGCGCACAAATCGTTGTCGCCACCCCGGGCCGTCTGTGCGACCACCTGCGTCGCGACGAAAAAGTCCTGTCGACCGTGAACCACCTGGTTCTCGACGAAGCTGACGAAATGCTCAAACTGGGTTTCATGGACGACCTCGAAGTCATCTTCAAGTCCCTGCCTGCAACCCGCCAGACCGTATTGTTCTCGGCAACCTTGCCGCAGTCGATCCGTGCCATTGCCGAACGCCATCTGCGCGATCCGCAACACGTGAAGATCCAGACCAAGACTCAGACCGTTACCGCGATCGAACAGGCTCACCTGTTGGTTCACGCTGACCAGAAGACCTCGGCTGTATTGAGCCTGCTGGAAGTTGAAGATTTCGACGCCCTGATCATGTTCGTACGCACCAAGCAAGCGACCCTGGACCTGGCCAGCGCCCTGGAAGCCAAAGGCTACAAAGCCGCTGCGCTGAACGGTGACATTGCCCAGAACCAGCGTGAGCGCGTGATCGACTCCCTCAAGGATGGCCGTCTGGACATCGTTGTGGCGACCGACGTTGCCGCTCGTGGCCTGGACGTTCCGCGCATCACTCACGTGTTCAACGTTGACATGCCGTACGATCCAGAGTCCTACGTTCACCGTATCGGCCGTACTGGCCGTGCCGGTCGCGAAGGTCGTGCGCTGTTGCTGGTGACTCCACGTGAGCGCCGCATGCTGCAAGTGATCGAGCGTGTAACCGGTCAAAAGGTTGCCGAAGTTCGCCTGCCGGACGCACAAGCTGTTCTCGATGCTCGCATCAAGAAACTGACCAACAGCCTGTCGCCACTGGTGGCTGACGCCGAATCGACCCACGGTGATCTGCTGGATCGCCTGACCGCCGACATCGGTTGCACTCCGCGTGCCCTGGCCGCTGCCCTGTTGCGCAAGGCAACCAACGCCCAGGCGTTGACCCTGGCCGCGATCGAGAAAGAACGTCCACTGGTGCCGAACAATGCACCGCGTGGCGATCGTCCAGAGCGTACCGGTGATCGTCCGGACCGTGGTGATCGTGAGCGTCGCGCTCCGGTTCCATTGGCTGAAGGTCGTGCTCGTTGCCGTACCGCGCTGGGTGCGCGTGATGGTATCGCTGCCAAGAACCTGCTGGGCGCCATCCTGAACGAAGGCGGCCTGGCCCGCGAAGCCATCGGTCGCATCCAGGTGCGTGACAGCTTCAGCCTCGTCGAGCTGCCGGAAGATGGTCTGGAAAAGCTCCTGACCAAGCTGAAGGACACTCGCGTTGCTGGCAAGCAGTTGAAGCTGCGTCGCTATCGCGAAGATTGATCGGCCCTCGGGTTGATTGATCGAACATAAAAAATCCCCGACTGGTTCGGGGATTTTTTTTGCCTTTGAAAACGTACCCGCCGCCGCCGCCGCCGCTGCCGCTGCCGCCGCCGCTGCTGCCGCTGCCGCCGCTGCTGCCGCTGCCGCTGCTGCCGCCGCTGCCGCCGCCGCCGCTGCTGTTGCTGCCGCTGCCGCCGCCGCTGCTGCCGCTGTTGCTGCCGCTGCTGCTGCTGCTGCTGCCGCTGCTCGAACCCACTGTAGGAGCTGTCGCAGGCTGCGATCTTTTGATCTTGATCTTGGGCAATTGAAGATCAAAAGATCGCAGCCTGCGGCAGCTCCTACGGGTTAGGTTAGTCAGGTTTCGAGGTTGTTTGCGCTATCGGTCCGCCGCCCGCCGTTACCACCTGCACACTCATGCGCGGCGTTGCCAGATCCATTCCTGCCTCATCCAGATGGCGTTTGAGCGACAGGTTGAACGCCCGCGACACTTCCCACTGCTTGATCGGTGCCGTCTTGAATCGGGCGCGCAGGATCGCGTTGCCTGACTCGAAACTCTCGACGCCCTGGATCTCCAGCGGAGACCAGATGTTGCGCCGCTGCAGCGGGTCGGTGCGCATTTTCTGGCCGACATCACGCATCAGCTTGATCGCTTCGTCGATGTCCATGCTGGACGGCACCGCCACCCGGAAAATCGCGTAGCCGAACTCCCGGGAGTAGTTCTTGATGCTTTTGATTTCGCTGAACGGGATGGTGTGCACGATACCGTCGATGTCCCGCAGGCGTACCGTGCGGATCGTGAGGCCTTCGACGGTCCCCAGGTGCCCGCCGACGTCCACGTAGTCATCAATGGCCAGTGAGTCTTCAATGATGATGAACAGGCCGGTGATCAGGTCGGCGACCAGGGACTGCGCGCCAAAACCGATGGCCAGGCCGATTACGCCGGCACCCGCCAGCAGCGGCGTGACGTTCATGCCCATGTTGGCCAGGGCGACGATCAGCGCGATGATGAAAATGGCCACGAACAGCACGTTGCGAATCAGCGGCATCATCGTCTGCGCCCGGGCGTTGGCCAGGCCTTTGCGCGAGCGGGTCAGGGCGTGGTGCACCGCGGTGTCGCTGAGAATCCAGATCAGCCAGGCGAACATCAGCGTGCCGGCCACGCTTAACAGCTTGACGCTGATTTCATGGCCTTCACCCTCGGTGAAGGCTATCAACGACATGCCCCAGACGCGCAGGCCCAATTCGATGAACGCCAGCCAGACCACCAGGTGGGCCAGGGTGTAGAAGAAGCTTTTCAGACGATCCGAATACAGTGCATGGCGCTTCACCCCGCGTTGCGGCCTGAGCGAGTGACGCCGCACCAGGCCGTTGATCACCATGCACAACACCAGCAGCACGGTGCAGATCAGCGACTGGCGCAGTGCGGTGCTGGTATCACCGGCGGATACGAACGTGGCAAACAGCGAGATCGCTACCAGCACCAGCGCCGGTACATACCAGAAGGTGCCCAGGATATCGATGCTGTCGCTGAGTGCGCGGCGGGTCAGGCGGCGCGACAGTGGCTGGTTGCGGATCAGGTGGGCGATCGGGCGGCGGAAACGCAAGATGAACAGTCCCGTGGACAGCGCTGCCAGGACATTGGCTATGGTCGCGGCGGTGTGCGCCAGGTGGCTGCCAAGACTTTCCACCAGGCGCGGGTCGCTCAGTGCCTCACCAAACGCGGCAAAACTGCCGATCAGCCACAGTGGCCGGAAGGCCTGGTGCCGCAAGATGAACAAGGCGCGGTGCCGGTGCGGGCCGTCCAGAACGGAAAAGGCGATCACGCAGATAGCCGAGAAACAGGTGCCCACCACCAGCGCATAGGCAAGGACCATGGCCAGGCTTTTGCCCAGTGACGAGGGCAGGGCGTAGGTCATGTACACGGTCATGACCAGGGCGATCAACCAGGGCCCGAGTTTGCGCAGGGCGAAGCGCAACATATCCAGGGCCTTGGGGTGTTGGGGCAGCTCTTCGGTCAGGCCGAAGCGCATGCGCACGCGGTGGCCGAGCCAGATCAGCACGGCAGCAAGCAGGCTCCAGACCATCAGGATCATGGCGAAGGCGAAGATGATCGGCAGCCATTCGTTGGCCGGCAGAATCAGCGCTTGCAGCTCGTCCTTGGCCAGGTCGTACTCTTGGGACCAGCGGGTAATCGGGCTGTCCTCCCCGGAAAACTGTTTCTCGAAACTGGCCAGCGTGCCGCCGATCAAACCAAGCACACCTTGTTCGGCGGCTGGCTGGACTTGCTTGGTGGCATCGCGGAGTTTTTTCAGGTCGGCCAGCAGTTTGCTGCGCTGCTGGTCGTTTTCCAGCGACTTGATGACATCGTCCAGGGACTGCCCGAGAGGCGCTTGCGCCTCCGGCTGGGGTTTCTCCGAGCCATTGAGCAGCCCGGGCAGGCCGACCGCCTCGGCAGACGCCAGCGGTAACAGCGTCATGAGGCAGACGAAGAGGAAATACGGCAGGGCAAAAAGACGAACAAACACTAGGCGGTCAACCTTGGGAGATCAGATTGCCCGAGTGTACGAGCCCGCCAAAATCAATGCGAGTCGGGGCGAGTATTTATTCGTTGAGTTTGGCGAGGATCTTGAACACCACGGTGCCAAGGATCGTCAGCATGCCAATCCACATTGCGAACACGCCGGCATTCTTGTCGCGGAAATTGAATCCGATGGCCAGCAGGATCATCCCGGTGAGGATCGGGATCAGCATGGCGTGGAAGGATTGCATGGTGATCATGGCGACGGCCTTGTCGAAAGGGATTACTTGAATTCTAGGCGGGTTTGGTGGGTCGAGCACAGGCCTTGGGAGCCCGGCTTGCCGGCGATGGAGTCATTGAAACCGCCATCGCCGGCAAGCCAGGCTCCTACACGGGTGTCATGGCAATTCGTGACTGGCGTAGAACGCGCTCAGTACTTTCACAAGGTGCGCCAGGTCATGGCTGCCGCACAACTCGCGGATCGAGTGCATGGCGAACGTCGGCAAGCCGATGTCGACCGTGCGCACGCCCAGGTGGCTGGCGGTGATCGGGCCGATGGTCGAGCCGCAGCCCATGTCGCTACGCACCACGAAGCTTTGCACCGGCACTTCTTCAGCCATGCACAAGTGACGGAAGAACCCGGCGGTTTCGCTATTGGTGGCGTAGCGCTGGTTGCTGTTGACCTTGATGACGGGGCCGGCGTTGAGTTTCGGGCCGTGGTTGGCATCGTGCTTGTCGGCGTAGTTGGGGTGCACGCCATGGGCGTTGTCGGCCGATACCAGCAGGGATTTCTGGATGGTGCGGACAAACTCGTCACCCTCCGGCAGCAAGCGGCGCAAGGTTTGCTCAAGCATTGGGCCGTCGGCACCGCAGGCCGAGCAGGAGCCGACTTCTTCGTGGTCGTTGGCCACCAGCACGCAGGTTTCATCGGTCTCGGCGGTGAGCAATGCCTGCAAGCCGGCATAACACGACAGCAGGTTGTCCAGGCGCGCACCGGCAATGAAGTCGCCATGCAGGCCGATGATCGCAGCGGCCTGGGTGTCGTAGAAGCTCAGCTCGTAGTCGAGCACCACGTCGGCATTCAAACCATGTTCCAGGGCCAGCTGGTTGGTGAGCACAGCACGAAAATCCACGCGCTCGTCGCCGGCAAACTGCGCGAGGATCGGCGGCAGTTCGGTTTGGGCATTGATCGCCCAGCCCATGTTGGCTTCACGATTGAGGTGAATGGCCAGGTTGGGAATGATGGCAATCGGAAGCTTGAAATCGATCAGCTGGCTTTCGACCTTGCCGTCGCGGCGGAAAGTGACCCGGCCGGCCAGCGACAGGTCGCGGTCGAACCAGGGTGCCAGCAAGGCGCCGCCGTAGACTTCCACGCCCAGCTGCCAGAAACCCTGGCGCTGCAACTCCGGCTGCGGCTTGACCCGCAGGCACGGGCTGTCGGTGTGGGCGCCCACCAGGCGGATGCCGCTGTTGAGTGGGGAGTGGCGGCCCATCTTGATCGCGACAATTGAAGAGTCATTGCGGGTGACGTAGTAGCGACCGTTCGCTTCGGTGTTCCAGGACTCGCGCTCGTCAAGACGCTGGTAGCCCGCCGCTTCCAGGCGCTGTACAAGGCTGGCAGTGGCATGAAAGGGGGTAGGGGAGGCCTTGAGAAAGTCGATCAGGCCTTGGTTCAACTCTTCGCGCATAAAAAGCTCCAGACAGCAGTGGCGCCAGTTTAACGTATTGGGCGGCTAATGTGCCTATCGAGCCGATCCCTGTGGGAGCGGGCTTGCTCGCGAATACGGATTGCCAGCCGGCATAGATGTCGACTGACGCACCGCCATCGCGGGCAAGCCTCGCTCCCACAGGTTTGTGTGGTTCGCACAAGCTATGAACTGGCCAACTGTGGGAGCAAGGCTTGTCCGCGATTGGCGGGGGAAGGCAGTAGCCTAGAACGGTGCGGGACACTCGAAGCGCAGGCGTTCGCCGGATTGCGGATGGGTGAAGCTCAGCATGCTGGCGTGCAGGCACAGCCTTGGCCAGGCGGCCAGTGCCTGTTCGTGGGCATAGAGCCCGTCGCCCAGCAGTGGATGACCAATGGACAGCATATGCACGCGCAGTTGATGGGAGCGGCCAGTGATGGGCGTCAGTTCGACCCGGCACCAGTCACCGCAACGCTCCAGCACTCGCCAAAATGTCAGCGCGTGCTTGCCAAATTCGTGATCCACCACGTGGCGGGGTTTGGTCGGCGGGTCGTAGCGCAGGGGCAAGTCAATGCTGCCACTGTCCAGTTCCGGCTGGCCCCAGCACAGGGCGGTGTAGGCTTTCTCCGTTTCGCGGTCGTGAAACTGCCGGGACAACTCGCGATGAGTATCCGGGTCACGCGCCAGCAGGATGATGCCGGACGTCTCCCAATCCAGCCGGTGGACGATGCGCGCCTCAGGGTAGCCATTTTCCTGCAGGCGGGTGATCAGGCAGTCCTTGTTGTCATCGGCCCGGCCAGGGACGGAGAGCAGCAAGGTCGGTTTGTTCACCACCAGGACGCCGGCGTCCTGGTGGATGATCTGGATGTTGGACAGCGGCATTAAAACAGCCTCGTAACAAACGCCAACGGCGACTCACGCCCTTCATTGTCCCCGTAGGAGCTGCCGCAGGCTGCGATCTTTTGATTTTGCCTTTAAAAACAAGATCAAGAGATCGCAGCCTGCGGCAGCTCCTACACGGTCCCGAAGGGCCTGAGCCGCCGTGGCTCCAGCCGGATCGACTCAGCGATCAGGCAGGGTGATATTGAGTTCCAGAATCGAGCAGCTGCCCTGGTTTTCCAGAGCGACATGCACGTCATCGGACCCGATATTGACGTACTTGCGGATCACCTCCACCAGTTCCTTCTGCAAGGCTGGCAGGTAGTCCGGTGTACTGCGTTGGCCGCGTTCATGCGCCACGATGATCTGTAGACGCTCTTTCGCTACCGAGGCTGTGCTTGGCTTCTTGTTGGCTCGAAAGAAGTCAAAAATGTTCATTACCTACCTCCAAACAGGCGCTCGAAGAATCCCTTCTTCGTGACATCGAGGAAACGATGCTCCACGGTTTTGCCCAGCAGACGATCGACGGCATCGCTGTATGCCTGGCCGGCATCGCTCTGGTCGTCGAGAATCACGGGCACACCCGAGTTGGAGGCCTTGAGTACAGCCTGGGATTCCGGAATCACGCCAAGCAGGGTGACAGACAGGATTTCCTTGACGTCTTCCACGCCGAGCATCTCACCGTCATTCACGCGTTGCGGGTTGTAGCGGGTCAGCAGCAGGTGTTCCTTGATCGGATCCTCGCCCTTTTCAGCGCGGCGCGACTTGCTGGCCAACAGGCCCAGCATGCGATCCGAGTCACGTACCGAGGACACTTCCGGGTTGGTCACGATGATCGCTTCATCAGCGAAGTACATCGCCAGGTGAGCGCCCTTCTCGATACCTGCCGGGGAGTCGCAGACCACGAACTCGAAGTCTTCCTTCAACGCCATCAGGACTTTTTCCACGCCTTCGACGGTCAGCGCGTCTTTGTCGCGGGTCTGGCTGGCGGCCAGTACGTAAAGGTTTTCCAGGCGCTTGTCTTTGATCAGGGCCTGTTGCAGGTTGGCTTCGCCGTTGACCACGTTGACGAAGTCGTACACCACGCGGCGTTCGCAACCCATGATCAGGTCGAGGTTACGCAGGCCTACGTCGAAGTCGACGATAACTGTCTTGTGGCCGCGCAGTGCGAGGCCGGTACCGATAGCGGCACTGGTGGTGGTCTTACCCACACCACCCTTGCCGGATGTAACCACGAGAATCTTGGCCAAGGTGTTTCACCCCTAAGGAAAAAGGACATTTAGCCCCTGAAAAAACATCTCTGGAAAACTACTGCAGTCGGACAGCCTTGGCTGGAATCCGGCCCTGAACGGCGCTTACCTTCGGTAAACACTGCTTTCTGGCCATTTTCCCACTTCGTTCAAGCCGTTTTCGCTACGTTTTAGAGATGCTTGGAAAATGCGGCAGTATCCGTTAAAGCCGAATGATGTTCAACACATCGCCCGACAGGCTGACCTGAACGCCTGAACCCCATAAAGGGTCGCGTCGCAGGTCCTCCGAAACCTTGTAGTGGCCTGCAATGGAGACCAGTTCAGCGCTCATCTGCTGACAGAAAATCCTGGCCTTGGTGTCGCCTTTGACCCCGGCCAGCACGCGACCGCGCATCGGGCCGTATACATGGATGTTGCCATCGGCGAGAAGTTCCGCCCCCGGGCTGACGGAGGAAATCACCACCAGGTCGCAACCCTGGGCGTAAATCTGCTGGCCGCCGCGCACGGGGGAGGTGATGATTTTGGTCGGCTTGATCGTCGGCTCCGGTGGTTTCTCCGGTTTTTTCACGACAACGCCTTCATTCGGGTCCAGGGCTCGCTCACGGGCACCGGACGGTGGCAGCACCGGCAGGTCGACCGCAATGGCCGCAGCAATGTCCTCGATGCGACTGGCACGGATCGCCAGGGTGCGCAGGCCATGCTGGCGGCACACGCGCATCAGGCCCGGCAGATCAACGGCGCCTTCACCCGGTGGAAGTTTGTCCAGGGCCAACACCAGTGGCGCGTTGCTGAAGAAGTTAGGCGCCTGGGCGACCTTGGCGGCCAGTTGTCGATCGAGGTTCTCGAGGTCGTTACGGGCCAGTTCCAGCACCGTAATGGCGAGCATGCTGCCCTTCAACTGGAACACGGGATCTTTGTCTAGCGGTTCGGTTTGGCTCATGGTCGGCATACAACGACTTGTCACTAAAAGTGCCGAGACTTATAACGAGAACGCCCGCAGGCCGCAAGCCGGGTCTAACGATGTAGAATGCGCGGCCATTGTCTTGACGGAACCTTTAATGGATCGCCCGCGTTTTCGAAGAGCATTTCTTTACCCGCGTTTCTGGCCGCTGTGGTGTGGTCTGGGGCTATTGTGGCTGATTGTCCAACTGCCTTATCCGGCGTTGCTGTCCATCGGTCGGCTCCTGGGCGCCGTCATGTATCGCCTGGCGGGCGACAGACGGCGCATCGCCAAGCGCAATCTCGAATTGTGTTTTCCGGAAAAATCCGCCGCCGAGCGCAAACACCTGCTCAAGGAAAATTTCGCTTCCACCGGCATCGCCTTCTTTGAAATGGCCATGAGCTGGTGGTGGTCGCGCGAGCGGCTGGCGAAGCTGGCGCATGTCGAAGGCCTGGAGCATCTGCAAAAAGCCCAACGCGAAGGCAAGGGGGTGATCCTGATGGCCGTGCATTTCACCACCCTGGAAATCGGGGCAGCGTTGCTCGGCCAGCGGCACACCATTGATGGCATGTACCGCGAGCACAAGAACCCGCTGTTCGATTACATCCAGCGCCGCGGCCGCGAGCGCCACAATCTCGACTCGCTGGCCGTGGAGCGTGACGACGTGCGCGGCATGCTCAAGCTGCTGCGGGCCGGACGCGCGATCTGGTATGCACCGGACCAGGACTACGGCGCCAAGCAAAGTATCTTCGTGCCGCTGTTTGGCATTCAGGCCGCTACTGTGACGGCCACCAGCAAGTTCGCACGGCTGGGCAAGGCGCTGGTGGTGCCGTTCACCCAGGAGCGCCTGGCGGACGGCAGCGGCTATCGACTGATGATCCATGCGCCGCTCGAAGGCTTCCCGGGGGAAACCGAGGAAGCCGACTGCATTCGCATCAATCAGTGGGTCGAAGGCGTGCTGCGCGACTGTCCGCAGCAATACCTGTGGGCGCATCGGCGTTTCAAGAGCCGCCCACCCGGTGAACCCAAGCTGTACGCCAAGCGCGGTTGAGACATGATCCCCTGCAGGAGCGGACTACCAACAAGTACCATGGAGCGTTGCGATGAGTCCCGTTGAACCGGTTACAGGCTTGATTCTTTCCGGCGGTGGGGCTCGGGCGGCCTATCAGGTGGGAGTGCTGGCGGCGATTGCCGAGTTGCTGCCGCAGGGTGCACGTAATCCGTTTCCGGTCATTGTCGGTACCTCGGCGGGTGCGATCAATGCGGTCAGCCTGGCCAGTGGCGCGCTGGATTTTCGTGCCGCCATCGAGCGCCTGACGGCGTTCTGGCAAGGCTTTCGCAGTCATCTGGTGTTGCGCAGCGACTGGCCAGGGGTGATCCATCAGGCCAGCCGCTTTGTCGGTCACAGCCTGCTCGGGATCGGTGCCCAGGTGCCGGTGGCCTTGCTTGACAGTTCGCCATTGCGCGGACTGCTCGACGACAAGCTGCAGTTGTCCGGCATCGCTGAGGCGATCGCGCAGAAACAGTTACAGGCCGTGGCGGTCACTGCGTTTGGCTATGAGTCGGGTCAGGCCGTCACGTTCTACCAGGGCGGCGGCACCATCGACGCCTGGTTACGCCATCGTCGCATCGGCGTGCCTACGCAATTGACGATTGAGCACCTGCTCGCCAGTTCCGCGATTCCGCTGCTGTTCGCGCCGGTGAAAATCGGTGAAGAGTATTTCGGCGACGGCGCGGTACGCCAATCGGCCCCGATCAGTCCGGCCCTGCATCTTGGTGCCAGCCGCGTGCTGGTGGTGGGGGTCAGCGGCAACCCGCGCGGGGTCGATCCCGAGCAGCCGCTGCAACGCGCCTATACCGGCCAGCAGCCGACCCTCGCGCAAATTGGCGGGCACATGCTCAACAGCACGTTCATCGACAGCCTGGAAAGCGACATCGAGCTGCTGCAGCGTCTGAACCAGTTCAGTCACCTGATGCCAGATGGCACGCCCACCCGAGCGCTTGGCGTGGCGCCGGTGGAGGTGCTGGTGATCTCACCGAGCCAGCCGATCGATGAGATCGCTGCGCGGCATCGGCAGGAATTACCAGCGGCGCTACGCCTGTTCCTGCGCGGACCGGGGGCGACCAAGACAAGTGGAGCGGGGGTGTTGAGTTATCTGTTGTTCGAGGCGGGGTATTGCAGCGAGTTGATTGATTTGGGGCGGCGCGATGCGCTGGCCAAGCGCGGGGAGTTGTCCCGGTTTCTGGGGTTGCTGTAGGAGCGAGCTGGCTCGCGATGGACGTTAACGATGACGCTGGGAGCCTGAAACCCCGTGGCGCTCTCTGGTCCTTCGCGAGCAGGCTCGCTCCTACAAAATCATGGCGCTCTCTGGTCCTTCGCGAGCAGGCTCACTCTTACAAAATCAGAAGTGAACCTTGACCAGGAAGCTGGTCACGCTCTGATCGGTTTTGAAGCCCTGGCTGTCTTCGATACCGTACTTGTTTTTCCAGTAGTCATACTCGACACCGACGTACAACTGCTTGGCACCCAGACTCAGGGCCTTGCCCAGGTCGTATTTGACTTGCGGATTGAAGTGCAGGTTGGCGTGGTATTCGCCTTTGTCGTTCACGTCGTTGTCGACCACCCAGTCCATGAAGCCGTCGATCAGCACGTCCGAGTCACCCACCGGGAGGGTGTAGGACCAGGCCGGCGTGATCTGCCAGACATCGTCACCCGCACGGTCGCCTTCGGTGTGACGGTTATAGAAGTTCAACTGGAAGTAGTCGAAGCCGGGGATGGCCAGGTCAAAACCCGGACCGATCAGGTACGACTCGGTGTCGTCTTCGCCGAACTCATAGGTCATGGCCAGCAGCACGTCCTTGATCGGGCCGAACTCCAGCTTCTGGTTGAAAATCTTGTTGAACGACAAGCGCGGGCTGAATTCGCCGTAGTGAGTGTTCTTGCCGGCGAAAGAGTCTTCCTTGCCGTTGTAGAAAATCTTGTCGATGAAGAAGAAGTTGTCCCCGTATTTCCAGCCGTCGGCGTGTTCGAATGTCACGGTCTGCTGGATGCGCGGGTTGACCTGGAAGTCTTTGCCATACAGGTAAGTCAGGCTGTTGTCCTGCCACTGCAGCAAGTCGCCGGCCATGGCCTGGCCCCCGGCCAGCAACGATCCTGCCAGCATCAGGCTAGTGCACGTACGTTTCATTCGGCTGCTCCCAAAAAGTAGTGGTATCACGTTATTTTTTTAAGGTCGGCGCTCTGGTGTGGCGCCTTTTTCTTTAGCTGCAAAAAATCATCCATTCGGTCAGCTTTATTGCTGTTAGCAAAAGCTGCGCCAAGGCTTTGCGAAAACCAAAAAACTCCCGCTCGGCTGCTCGAAAACAGTCGATTGAGAGTGGTTCGGGGATGCCTTGATACCGTCCAGAGCCGGGATAAGTTGGCTTTCTGGTCAGGAATTAAATCCGGGCTTTTTTTTAAAGCGGATTCAGGCGGTCGCGGAGAATACTGACTCCTTGGCCAGGTCTCAAGTGCCCCGCAACAGCGCACCGACGACAGGTTTGGGGCACGGTTGCGGGTCATCTTAGAAGTGCACCTTCACCAGCAGGCTGGTGGTGTTTTCATTGGTGTCGAAATTGGCGCTGTTTTCGATGCCGTACTTGTCTTTCCAGTAGCTGTATTCGATGCCGACGTACACCTGTTTCTCCCGCCAACCCATGGACTTGCCCAGGTCGTACTTGATCTGCGGGTTGAAGTGCACGTTGGCGTGATAAGTGCCACGGGCGTTCTGGTCGTTATCCACCACCCAGTCCAGGTAGCCGTCGATCAGTACACTCGAATTGCCGAGTGGAAGGGTGTAGGACCAGGCCGGGCTGACTTGCCAGACATCGCTGCCGGGGCGCGAGCCTTCGGTCTGGCGATAATAAAAATTCAAGGTGAAGAAGTTGAAGCCCGGTATTGCGAGGTTAAAACCGGGGCCGATCAGGTAGGCCTCGCTGTCGTCTTCGCCATTCTCGTAGGTCATGGCCAGCAACACGTCCTTGATCGGGCCGAATTCGAAGCGTCGGTCAAGGATCTTGCCCAGGGACAGTCGCGGGCTGAACTCGCCGTAATAGGCGTGAACGCCTTTGTTGCGGTCTTGCTCGCCGTTGTAGTAGGTGCTGTCGATGAACATGAAGTTGTCGCCGTACTTCCAGCCATCGGCGTGCTCGAATGTCACCGTCTGCTGGATCGACGGGTTGACCGCAAAGTCCTTGCCATAGAGATAGCTCAGGCTGTTGGTCTGCCACAGCAACAAGTCGCCGGCCATGACCTGGCCAGTGGTCAGCAGGGCGGCGCCCAGCAGCAGGTTTTTCTGAGTCCGGATCATCTGGTGCTCCTTCTTGTTTTTATTGTTCAAGGCACGGGGGCTCCAACCCTGTGGGAGTGAGCCTGCTCGCGATGGCGGTGTATCAGTCAATGAAGTGTTGATTCCGATAACGTCATCGCGAGCAGGCTCGCTTCCACCTGGCGGGGCGTGTACTTATTTGTCAGTGCGCGTGGCAGTCGTTGATGGCGGCGCGTTCCTTGCCGCCGAGGATGTTGAACAGCAGGTTCAGCGACAGCGCGCTCAACGTCGCCATCGCGATTCCGCTGTGGGTGATCGGGCTCATCCACAAGGGCAGATGGGCGAAAAACTCCGGCCGCACCACCGGGATCAACCCCATGCCGATGCTCACCGCCACCAGCAACTGGTTGCGACGGTCACCGATGTCGGCTTCCTGCAGAATCTTGATCCCGGTGGCCGCAACCATGCCGAACATGGCAATGGCTGCACCGCCCAATACCGCCGGTGGAATCGACGCCACCAGAAACGCCGCTTTGGGCAGCAGGCTCAGCACGATCAGCAAGCCGCCGGCGACGATGGTGACCGAGCGGCAGCGTACGCCGGTCATCTGCACCAGGCCGATGTTCTGGGCGAACGAGGAGTGGGTGAAGGTGTTGAAGAAACCGGCGAAGAACGAAGCACCGGCGTCACATAACAGGCCGCGGCGCAGCATCCGCGGGCAAACTTCCTGCCCGGTGATCTTGCCCAGGGCGAGAAACATGCCGGTGGACTCGACGAAGATGATCACCACCACCAGGCACATGGACAGGATCGGTGCGAGCTCGAATTTCGGCATGCCGAAATGCAGCGGGGTGACGATCTGTACCCAGGGCGCCTGGGCCATGCCGCTGAGGTCGACCATGCCGATCAGGCCGCAGATCACATAACCCAGGCACATGCCGATCAGCACCGAGATATTGACCCAGAAGCCGCGCATGAAACGGTGCACCAGCAAAATGGTGCCCAGCACCAGGGCGGCGATGGCCAGGTAGATCGGTGAGCCGAATTGCGCCGCGCCGGCGCCACCGCCGGCCCAATTGACGGCCACGGGGAACAGCGACAAACCGATTGAGGTGATGACCGTGCCGGTCACCAGGGGCGGGAAAAAACGTACGACCCTGGACATGAACGGGGCGATGATCATGCCGAAGAAGCCCGCGGCAATGGTCGCGCCGAAAATGCCTTGCAGGCCGATGCCAGGCATTCCTGCCATGGCAACCATGCTGCCGACGGCGGCAAAGCTGGCGCCCATCATCACCGGCATGCGGATGCCCATCGGGCCGATGCCCAGGGACTGCACGATGGTTGCGATGCCGGCAACCAGCAGGTCGGCGTTGATCAGGAAAGCGATTTCTTCGCGACTCAGGCCTGCGGCCTGTCCGATGATCAGCGGCACCGCAATGGCGCCACCGTACATCAGCAGAACGTGCTGCAGTCCAACCAGGATCAGTTGCAACAGGGGCAAACGCTGAATAGCGGGTGCGTCGGGGATGCGCGCTTCGGATAGCTCGGACATGCAACACCTCGGATCTTTTTTATTCTTGTGATTATGTGCATCAGGTCGACCGTGCGGCGGCCGATCGCGGGCAAGCCTTGCTCCTACAGAATTCCTGGGAATCCAGTGGGAGCAAGGCTTGCTCGCGATGCTTTTCAGCGGTTAATTGGTCTGGGCTCCCTGCACGATCCAAGCACCAATCAGGTCACGTTCCTGCTGGGTCATCTGGGTGATGTTGCCCAGTGGCATGATCTGGCTGGCGACCGCTTGCGCCTGGATACGCGGGGCGTTCTGGCGGATCTGGTCGGGGGTGTCGAACATCACGCCAGCCGGTGCGGCACTGAACAGCGGGCTGGTCGGCTTGGCGGAATGGCAAACCGTGCAGCGTTCCTGGATCACGTTGTGCACCTTGTCAAAACCCGGGCGGGCATTCGCTGCCTGGGTCGGTGCCGTTGCAGGAGCCGTCGCGGGTGCAGCTTCAACCGGCTTCTTGTCACCGCCCAGGGCGGTTTCCGGCAGTGGCTGGTACTCGATGGTGGCCTTGGCGACTTCAGGCGCGCTGGACATCGGCTTCGGACCGGACACATAGGCCAGGCAAATCATGCCCACCGCTGCCACCGGCAGGGTCCAGGCAAATTTGTGGCTGTCGTGACGGGTGTTGAAGTAGTGACGCACCAGCACTGCCAGTACCGCGATCCCGGCCAGGATCAGCCAGTTGTACTGGCTGCCATAGGTGCTCGGGAAGTGGTTGCTGATCATGATGAACAGCACGGGCAAGGTGAAGTAGTTGTTGTGCCGTGAGCGCAGCAGGCCTTTGGCCGGCAGTGCCGGATCGGGCGTGCGGTTCTCGGCAATCGCCGCCACCAGCGCACGTTGTGCTGGCATGATGATGCGGAACACGTTGCCGACCATGATGGTGCCGATGATCGCACCGACGTGCAGGTAAGCACCACGACCGCTGAACACTTTACTGAAGCCGTAGGCGGCGCCAATGATCAGCACGAACAGAATGAAACCCAGCAGCGCAGGGCGCTTGCCCAGGGCCGAGTCGCAGAGGAAGGAGTAGACGAACCAGCCAACGAACAGCGAGCCGATGCCCAACAGAACGCCTTCAGGACCGGTCAGGCTGCTGCCGGGAGCCAGCAGGTAGAGCGTCGGGTTGGAGTAGAACACCACGCACAGCAGCGCGATCCCCGACATCCAGGTGAAGTAGGCTTCCCATTTGAACCAGTGCAGGTTGTCCGGCATGGTTGGTGGAGCCAGTTTGTATTTTTCCAGGTGGTAGATACCGCCGCCATGGATCGCCCACAAATCACCGGCCAGACCACTTTTCGGGTTGACCCGATTGAGGTTGTTCTCCAGCCAGACGAAATAGAACGACGCACCGATCCAGGCCACGCCAGTAATCATGTGAACCCAGCGCACGCTCAGGTTCAGCCATTCCAACAGATGTGCTTCCACAGTCTTTACCTCTCGCCTGTCACTCTGTATTCGAGTGATCAGACCTTCTCTTATTGGTGGGGGGCGAGGATCAAACGCTCATCCTCTTTGAAAAAATGCTCATCGCAGTTATTGCCTGTGCCACTGCGATCAACCACCAGGAAGTCATCCCGCTTTTCGATCGTCAGCACCGGATGGTGCCAAACGCCGCGATGGTAATTAATGCCCTGCCTGCCGTTGGTGACGAAGGCGCGGACCAAGCCTGATACAGGTTCATCGCCAACTGGCGCGACCACGATCAGAAAGGGGTTGCCGAGCAGAGGAATGAAAGCCTGGCTGCCCAGCGGATGGCGCTCCAGCATGCAAACGGTCAGTGGCATGTCCTGCGCGTCGGCGCGGAAGATGCTGATGATGGCGTTGTCCTCAGGCGTAGCGGTTTCAACCGTCGCCAGTTTATGGAAGCGCATGGTCGAACCGTTGTTGATCATGAAGTGATCGCTGCCGTCGGTTTCAATGACGTCACCGAAAGGGGCGAAGGCTTCTTTGGTCAGCGGTTCAATCGTCAGTGTGCGCATGCTGTTCTTTTCCGAATTCTGTGTTGTTGGTTCTGTTGCTATCGCCAGCAGGCTGGCTCCCACAGGGGAATGCATTGCCAATGTGGGAGCCAGCCTGCTGGCGATTGGGTTCAGCGCTTATTTAGCGACCTTGCCCAAAACGCGCAGGCGGCTCACACCACCGTCCGGGAACACGTTCAGGCGGATGTGGGTGATTGGCCCCAGTGCCTTGATCTGCTCGGAGAAGGTGTGCTCGGCGTGCATTTCCAGCTTCTGCGCCGGCAACAGCTCACGCCAGAACAGCGACTGGGTTTCGATCTGGCTGTCGGTACCGCCTTTCACGAACGCGCCCTGGATGGAGCAGGTGTCCGGGTAGTTGCCCTTGAAGTGCAGGGTGTCGACGATGATTTTTTCGATCTCGCCCGGATGACCCAGCGCGACGATGACCCAGTCATTGCCCGGGGTACGACGACGTGCGGTTTCCCAGCCGTCGCCCATGTTGATGCCACGGCCCGGGTTCAGGATGTTGCTCATGCGACCGAAGTGTTCGTCGGAGCAGGCGAGGGCGCGGCCGCCGTTCAGGGCTGCAGCCAGGTCAACTTGCTCGTTGTCGCCCACGGCCGACCAGTCGCGGAACGGAATGCCGTACACGCGCAGTCGAGCCACACCACCGTCCGGGTAGATGTTGAAACGCAGGTGGCTGAACGACTGGTCGTTGCTGATTTCGTGGTAGTGATGGCTGTTGCCCTGCAGCTCGACGGCCGACAGCACTTCAGTCCACTGGGTGTTGTCGTCTGGCTCGCCCGAGGCCAGGAAGCAGGCTTCCAGGGACGCCGATGGCGGGAAGTTGCCGGTGAAGAATGAAGTGTCGATGTCCACGCCCTTGATCGAACCTGGTACACCCAGGCGGATCACAGCGCTGTCGTAACCTTCGAAACGCTTGCGGCGCGACTCCCAGCCGTCCATCCACTTGCCGTTGTCATCGAACACGCCCTCCTTCCATACGGCCGGGGTCGGTTGGAACAGACGATTGGCGTCTGCGAACCAGTCATCGGTGACCGAGATGATCTTGGTGCCCAGGCGGGCATCTGCCAGGTTGACGAACTTCTCGAAAGGTACGGCGTAAGCTTTCATTCTTCTTGTCTGCCTTTAATAAGTTGGCTTGGGATGCTTGCAAGGCCCCGGGTGTCATTTGCGTTTGAGAACACCTGGGCCAGGCTCGCTTATAGGGTCAGTAATCGGAACAGGGCGATCTTGTTGATCTCCGCCAGCGCGCACTTGAATTCGGTGTCGACCGAGTTGTTGATGCGCGTTTCGAACGCCGCGAGGATCTGATGCCGGTTGCTGCCTTTTACCGCCATGATGAAGGGAAACTTGAACTTGGCTTTGTAGGCGTCGTTCAGCTCGGTGAAGCGAGAAAACTCTTCTGCCGTGCATTGGTGAATACCGGCGCCAGCCTGTTCATTGGTGCTGGCTTCGGTCAGCTGGCCCTGGACGGCAGCTTTGCCGGCCAGGTCCGGGTGAGCGTTGATCAATGCCAGCTGGCTGGCGTGATCGGCGCTCAACAGGATGTCGCTCATGCGCTGGTGCAGGGTTTCGATCTGGTCGATCGAGGCGTCCTGGCCCAGGTCAAAGGCCTTCTCGGCCACCCATGGCGAATGTTCGTAGATGTCGGCAAAGGCTTTGACGAAGGCGTCGCGGCTCAGGGTCGAGGGTTTGAGAGTTTGAAAAGTGCTCATTTTGCAGGCCCTTGGTACGGGTGGGTTTCGTGCCAGTGGCGAGCGATGTCGACGCGACGGCTGAACCACACCTGTTCATGACTTTTAGCGTATTCGATAAAGCGTTTGAGCGAAGCCAGACGCGCTGGACGGCCGATCAAGCGGCAGTGCAGGCCGATGGAGAGCATTTTCGGTGCTTCGGCGCCTTCGGTGTACAGCACATCGAACGCGTCTTTGAGGTATTCGAAGAAATCATCGCCCTTGTTGAAGCCCTGGACCTGGGTGAAGCGCATGTCGTTGGTGTCCAGGGTGTAAGGGATCACCAGGTGCGGCTTGCCGGTCGGATTGTTCGGTTCCCAGTAGGGCAGGTCATCGTCGTAGGTGTCACAGTCGTAAAGGAAACCACCTTCTTCCATGACCAGGCGCCGGGTGTTCGGGCCGGTGCGGCCGGTGTACCAGCCCAGTGGGCGTTTACCGGTGATCTCGGTGAGCACGCGGATCGCTTCGAGCATGTGCTCGCGTTCCTGGGCCTCATCCATGTACTGGTAGTCGATCCAGCGATAGCCGTGACTGCAGATTTCGTGGCCGGCATCGACCATGGCGCGGATCACGTCCGGGTGACGCTGGGCGGCCATGGCCACCGCGAAGATCGTCAGCGGAATGTCGAATTCCTTGAACAGTTTCAGGATCCGCCAGACGCCGGCGCGGCTGCCATACTCGTAAAGCGATTCCATGCTCATGTTGCGCTCGCCTTGCAGCGGCTGCGCCGAGACCATTTCCGAGAGGAACGCTTCAGACTCTTTATCGCCATGCAGAATGTTGCGCTCGCCACCTTCTTCGTAGTTGAGTACGAAGGACAAGGCGATGCGGGCATTGCCCGGCCAGTGTGGGTGCGGAGGGTTACTGCCGTAACCGACCAGGTCGCGTGGGTAGTCAGCGCTCACTGCAGTCTTCCTTCTTGTTCGTTGACAGGTTGTGTGGCGGCCTGGCGATGGAATCACAGGCTGGCGTCACAGCGATGGGATGATTGTATACAACTTTATATCCACATTGTAAGTCTGAATTTTCGCATTTTTCACTCGCTGTCATCTTGCAGTGGTAGTGCAAGAAACCTGCCTGAATGGTCAGCTAATGGATCGAAGGTCCTGAGGTGGCCTGCCGAGCAGGCAGATACAGCACTGATCGGCAGTGGGCAGGAGTGACACGAAAAATGTCGTTTTTATTGTGTACAATTTTTTTGAAAAGTGTCTTAATCAGTTCCTCGCCGCAGCGTTTCGTGCTCCGAATCGGTGCGGTCTCCTTTTTAACTGACTTCGGGAGGCGCGAGGCCTGACGGTTCGATACCGCAGGCGCGCAGAATCAATGGGACGTTTGACTACTCACGTTTTGGACGCAGCACACGGTTGCCCGGGCAGCTCGATCAAGGTCGAGCTCTACCGCGTTGAAGGCTCGCAGCTGGAATTGGTCGCCAGCGCGATAACCAACAGCGACGGGCGGGTCGATGCACCGCTGCTGCAAGGCGATGACTACCGTACCGGGGTTTATCAGGTGCAATTTCATGCAGGCGACTACTACCGCGCCCGTGGCGTGCAGTTGCCGGAGCCAGCGTTTCTGGACGTCGTGGTGTTGCGGTTTGGCATCTCTGCCGAGCAGGATCACTACCACGTACCGCTGCTGATCTCGCCGTACAGCTATTCCACGTATCGCGGCAGCTGATCCCCCAAGCAGCTGCCCCAACCGGGAAGCGACTGCGCATATAGCTTCTTTGGTCTTTCGCCCGCTCACACTGCGGGCTTTTTTTTGCCTGCTGGAAAGTCAAAAGAGCACCACAATCCACTGTGGGAGCGGGGTTGCCCGCGATGAGGCCCCAACAGGCAACATCACCTCCAGATCGTCCGAAGGCCCGGGCCGCGTTCGGACGATCTTTTGATTTTGCCTTGCTAACGGCTCAACAGCGACGCAGCACCCGCACCACTGAACAGGCCGGCACTGATCCGGTTAAACCAACTCTGCCCCTTGCCGCTTCGCAGATACCGCGCCGCGCCGTGCGCACCCAGCCCATAAGCCAACTTGCACAGCAGATCCAGCACCGTCCACGTCGCAATCATCACCAGTAATTGCGGCAGGAACGGTTGTTCGGCGCTCAAAAACTGTGGCAGAAACGCAGCGAAGAAAAGAATGTCCTTCGGATTACTTGCGCCCAATACAAATGCGCGCCCGAACAGTGCGCGAAAGCGCGGAACAGCGGCCGTCTGGGGCACTTCAGCGCCCACCGACGGTTGGCGCGATTGCTGCCAGCTCTGCCAGGCGAGGTAGAACAGGTACAGCGCACCGACGATCTTCAGCGCGCTGAACAGCTGTTCCGAAGCCAGCAGCAGGGCGCCCAGGCCCAGTGCAGAAGCGCTGAGCAGGCAGATCGAGGCAATCACTCCCCCGAGGAAGGCGGGGTAAGACCGTCGCAGACCGTAATTCAGGCTGTTGCTGATCATCAGCAACGACAGCGGTCCCGGGATCAGGATCACCACCAGTGCAGCGCCGCTGAACAGCAGCCAGGTTTCCAGACTCATCACTTTCCTCCATTTGCGCAAAAGCCCCACCCGACGGGGTGAGGCTGGTTCGTAACGCTTACTGCGTAACGCTTACAAGAAAACGAACTTGGCGATGAAGATCGCGCACAACACCCACAGGCTGACGGAAATTTCCTTGTACTTGCCCGTGCCGGCCTTCAGTGCCACGTAGGTGATGAAACCCAGGGCGATACCGTCGGCAACGGAGAACGTCAGGGGCATCATGATCGCGGTGACAATCGCCGGGATACTGTCGGTCGCTTCATCCCATTCGATGTGAGCCATGCCGCCCATCATCAACATGGCGACATAGATCAGCGCGCCGGCTGTGGCGTAAGCGGGAATCATCCCGGCCAGCGGTGCGAAGAACATCGCGGCAATAAATAGCACACCTACGGTGACTGCGGTAAGACCAGTCCGACCACCTGCGGCAACGCCAGCGGCACTTTCCACATAACTGGTGACGGGCGGCACACCCACTACCGCACCGAATACACTGGAAGCACTGTCGGCCTTAAGGGCACGGGAGAGGTTTTCGATCTTGCCGTCGGCATTTACCAGGCCGGCGCGCTGGGCCACGCCCATGAGGGTGCCGGCGGTGTCGAACATGTGCACGAAGAGAAAGGCGAGTACCACGCTGATCATGCTGACATTGAACACGCCGGCGACGTCCATGGCCATCCAGGTCGGGGCCAGGCTCGGCGGGGCCGACATGATGCCTTCATAATGCACAAGGCCCAGGCCCCAGCCTGCCAGTGTCACGGTGATGATGCTGATCAGAATCGCGCCAAATACCCTGTGGTAGCTGAGAACAGCAATCATCAGGAAGCAGATGGCTGCCAGCAGCGGGCCAGGTTCGCGCAGGGAGCCCAGTTTGATCAGGGTAGCCGGGCTATCGACGACGATGCCCGCGGTTTTCAGGCCAATCAGCCCCAGGAACAACCCAACGCCGGCGCCCATGGCGTAGCGCAAACTCACTGGAATGCTGTTGAGCAGCCATTCGCGGATCCGCGAGAAGGTCAGGAACATGAACAGCACGCCAGACACGAAGACCGCGCCAAGGGCCGTTTCCCAGTTGTAGCCCATGGTGCCGACCACGGTGTAGGTGAAGAACGCGTTAAGCCCCATGCCCGGCGCCAGGCCGACCGGCCAGTTGGCATAAAGGCCCATCAGCAGGCAGCCCAGCGCAGCGGCGATGCAGGTGGCGACAAAAGCCGCACCGTGATCAATCCCGGCATCGGCCATGATGTTGGGGTTGACGAAAATGATGTAAGCCATGGTGATGAAGGTTGTCAGACCGGCAATCAACTCGGTCTTCACCGTGGTGCCATGCAAGCTGAGTTTAAACAGACGCTCCAGCCAGCCGGTGGGGGCGGGCGGCGAGAGGTCCAGCGTCGATGCTTCGGATTTGCGGCTTTCCACAGCGAGTACTCCTCAAGAGTTTTATTGTTATTTCCAGGACCGGACCCATGAGGGCGGCAGCGGTCCTTTGAGGCACTTGCGAATTTGTTGACCGCTTGGTCAGGAACTCGCACGAGGTGGATTATGCTTTTGTGTACAAATAAAGCAAATATTGTTTTTGCTTTTGTAGACGAAAACTTTGCAGATCGGAGTATATCGCCTGGCATGCCGCCTTCGCGAGCAAGCCCGATCCCACAGTGATATCCGCCGAACGCAAATGCTGCGTCCATCACCAACACCCTGTGGGAGGGGGCTTGCGATGGCAATCTCCCTGCCACATCAATGTCGAATGTGCAGACGCCATCGCGGGCAAGCCCGGCTCCCACAGTGATATCCGTCGAACATAAATATGGCGTCCACCACCCAAACCCTGTGGGAGCGGGCGTGCTCGCGAAGAGGCGAGGTCGGGCAATACATGCCCATCACGCCAGACTTAGTCGGTTGCATGGCTCCCCCCCAAAGCCAGATTCACCGCCAGCCAGCCATTCACCGCCGCCTCCCCAGCCTCGGCGAACACCTTCTCCAGCAGCTTCACCTGCTCGCGGCGCAACGACTGCTCGAATCGCGCGCCATCGCCAGTCAGTTCCAGCAGCCGTTTGCGCTTGTCTGTCTCGGACGCCACGCTGGCCACCAGCTGCATTTCCACCAGCTGGCGCAGGGGCATGTTCAGGGCCTGCTTCGTGACGCCTAGCAACTCCAGCAGTTGCTTGACGCTCAGGTTCGGGTAGCGGGCAACGAAAAACACGATCCTCTGATGCACCCGGCTCAAGCCGCGACGCTCGAGCATTTCGTCAGCCTTGGCGGTGAACGCCTGATAGCCGAAGAAGAACGCTTCCATCGCCTGTTGTTGGGATCTTGGGTTTTTAAGGTCAAGCATGTTGACGTATCCGCTTAAGCTGTCGTAGTTTTGGTCAATCAGTTTGACTCATTTCCTTCAGGCCTCGCTACCGGTGATCCCATGGCATTTTCCGAACGTGTCTCACGCCTTAAAAGTTCGTTGATCCGAGAAATACTCGCCGCCGCTCAGCGCCCGCAAGTGATGTCGTTCGCTGGCGGCCTACCGGCCGAAGTCATGTTGCCGAAGATCGAATGGTCAGATATGCCCACTTCGATGGGCCAGTACGGCATGAGCGAAGGTGAGCCGGCCTTGCGCGAAGCGCTGGCAGCTGAAGCGCGGGCGTTAGGTGTGCCGTGTGAGGCGAGCCAGGTGCTGGTTGTCAGCGGTTCGCAGCAGACCCTGGATCTTGCGGCCAAGTTGTACATCGACAAAGGCACGCAAATTCTGCTCGAGGCCCCGACCTACCTGGCAGCGCTGCAGATTTTTCAGCTGTTCGGCGCCGACTGCATCACTGTGCCGCTGGAGGCCGATGGTCCTGACCTGAGCAAATTGCGCTCGCGCCTGGAACAGCACAGGCCCGCATTCATCTACCTGATACCAACTTTCCAGAACCCGTCGGCCGTGCGCTACAGCGAAGCCAAGCGTGATGCGGTGGCAGCGTTGCTCGATGAGTTCGGCGTGACGCTGATCGAAGACGAACCCTACCGCGAGCTGACCTTCGATGGCGGCAGCGCAACGCCAATCGTCAGTCGCTTGTGCAACAGTAGCTGGATCTATACCGGCACCGTGTCGAAGACCCTGTTACCCGGGTTGCGAGTGGGCTATCTGATTGCCAGCCCCGACCTGTTCCCGCATTTGCTTAAGCTCAAGCAATCGGCCGACCTGCACACCAATCGGGTCGGGCAGTGGCAGGCGCTGCAGTGGATCGGCAGCGAGAAGTATCAGCGGCACTTGAGTGAGTTGCGCGATTTCTATCGACTGCGCCGTGATGCCTTCGAGTCGGCGCTGCACACGCATTTCTCCGACCTGGCAGATTGGCAGGTGCCGCAAGGTGGTCTGTTTTTCTGGCTGAAGCTCAAGCAACCGCTGGATACTCGCACGTTGCTCCCGGCAGCACTGGCGGCGGATGTGGCGTTCATGCCGGGGGAGCCTTTTTTCCCCGAACCTGATAAGCATCATGGCCATCTGCGCTTGAACTTCAGTCACATTGACCCGGCGCGATTGGATGAAGGTCTTGGCCGGTTGGCAGCGGTAGTGCGTCAGGCCGGGGTGGCGGACGCTGCCTGACGCTGGAAAAAATAAACCGGCCCAGGGCCGGTTTATTTTTGTCTGGGGTTTGTGGCCATCAGCAGCACCAAAGAGTCTCAGGCCGCTGCAAACCGCTTATCCAGATAATCAATGATCACCTTGGACTCATACATCCAGGTGGTCTGCCCATTCTCTTCGATGCGCAGGCACGGCACCTTGATTTTGCCGCCTTGATCCAGCAGCGTCTGGCGATCCTGTTCGTTGTTCTTCGCATCGCGCAACGCAACCGGTACATTCAGGCGGCGCAGGGCGCGGCGGGTTTTGACACAGAACGGGCAGGCGTGGAATTGATACAGGGTCAGGTCCCTGGCGGCGGAGTTGACCTTGGCCTGAACCTCGGCCGGGCGCTGCTTCTTGCCCGGGCGGGTGATGAAGTCGATGAAGATGATCAGTTGGCCAAGGCCGACACGAAGCGCTTTTACGAACACGGTACAAGCCTCACGGTGGGAATTGATAAAGGCGCGCAGCTTACCTGATTTTTGCCGGACGAAAAAAAACCGGCGATGAATGCCGGTTTTCTCCGTGTTGCGAATTACTTGATGAGGCTGAGGAATTCGCTGCGGGTCGCGGCGTTCTCACGGAACTCACCGAGCATCACAGACGTGATCATCGACGAATTCTGCTTCTCCACACCGCGCATCATCATGCACATGTGCTTGGCCTCGATCACCACTGCAACGCCCAGGGCGCCGGTGACTTCCATCACCGCGTCGGCGATCTGGCGGCTGAGGTTTTCCTGGATCTGCAGGCGGCGGGCGTACATATCGACGATCCGCGCGACTTTCGACAGCCCCAGCACCTTGCCACTCGGAATATAGGCAACATGGGCCTTGCCGATGAACGGCAGCAGGTGATGCTCACACAACGAGTAGAGCTCGATGTCCTTCACCAGCACCATTTCGCTGTTGTCGGAGCTGAACAAGGCACCATTGGTGACTTCTTCCAGCGTCTGTTCATAGCCGCGGCAGAGATACTGCATGGCTTTGGCGGCACGCTTTGGCGTGTCGAGCAGGCCCTCGCGGGATACGTCCTCGCCCAATTGGCCGAGAATCGCGGTGTAATTCTGTTCCAGGGACATGAAACTACCTGTGGGATTCTACGCAAAGGGCAAGGGTACGGTGGCGGACACGGCGCTGCAAGCGTGAAGCGACAGGTTTAATCGTCGCGACCTTCCATCATGGTGCGCTTGAGCATCACATAAACCGCTCCGGCACCGCCGTGTCGGGCCTGGCACGAGGTGAAGCCGAGCACTTGGGAATGCTGGCGCAGCCAGGTGTTGACGTGGCTTTTGATCATCGGGCGCTTGCCGTCCAGGCGCACGGCTTTGCCATGGGTGACGCGCACGCAGCGGATTTCGAATTTGGTGGCTTCGGCGAGGAAGGCCCACAGGGTTTCCCGGGCTTTTTCCACGGTCATGCCGTGCAGGTCGAGGCTGCCTTCGAAAGGGATCTGGCCGACCTTGAGCTTGCGCATCTGGCTTTCCTGCACCCCGTCACGGGCCCACATCAGCTCGTCTTCGGGGCCGACGTCGATCACGAACTGGTCGGACAGGCCGTCAACGGTGGTGGCATCGGTGCGCACGGTGGCGGCCTGGCGCAGCTTGGCGATCTGCGCGCGGTCAGCCTTGGGTTTGCCGGTTTCGGCGCGATCGTGCTTGATCGGCTTGACGCCTTGGATCGCACTTTTGAACAGGGAAAAATCGTCGTCTTGCATGTCAGCCTCCGCGAAGGGCGGCCAGTTTACCCAAGTCGGGGCTTGAGCCATAACAATTGAGGCCCGTCAGCAGGCGGACCTTTGCATCAATCGTGTTTTTTCATCAGGTGCGGCGACATGTTCAGTTCCCGTGATTGCCGCGCGCGACGACGGCAGCGGCGCCACAACCATACGCCCAGGTACAAAACGAACAGCCCGACAGCCAGGATGATCGTCGAGCCCAATGGGCTTGCATTCAGTTCGCCGAGTGCGGGCGGGCGGCCGAGCAGGCTGGCAGCGCCGGCCATCGCGAGCAGCACGCCGCAGGTGGCCAGCAGCGCAGCGAACGCGGCACCAAAACGAAAACGCCAGTTGCTCTGGCCTTTGGGGCGCAGGCGCCGAGCGTCAAAACCATCGGATAACTTCATTCCGACCTTCCTCAATGGGTATCGGCCCTTCGACCGGGAGTTGACCGGGATGTTCCTGAGGCTAAGACAATTACAGCAAATGAGAGGCTTTTGCGGATGAGCGGCGATATGCACCGCTCGTCAGGCATCGGTCAAATCAGTTCGTGAGTCAGGGCGAGGGTGGCGAAGTTGTCCGCCATGATCGCCATTTCTGTCTGCTGCACGTGTTCGGCGCTGAGGACTGTGCCCTTGTAAGGCAGGTCGCGGGTGGCACAGGCGTCTTCGACGAGGGTGCAGCGAAAGCCCAGGTTTTTCGCCGCGCGTACGGTGGTGCTGACGCTGGAATGGCTCATGAAGCCGCATACGATCAGGTCCAGCGAGCCCAGATTCTGCAAGCGCTCCAGCAATTCGGTGCCGTGAAACGCGCTTGGCAGCAGTTTGCCGATGATGGTTTCGTCGGCCAGGGGCTCCAGGCCTGGAATGAATTCACCGCGTTCGCCCTGGGGGTCAAACAGACCACCCACGGTGCCAAGGTGACGCACATGCACGATCGGCCGGCCGGCGGCGCGGGCAGCGCTTACCAGTTGCTTGATGTTCGCGACGGCAGCATCCATGCCGTTCAGGGCCAGGGGACCACTGAGGTATTCCTTCTGGGCATCGATGATGACAAGGGTCGCATGACTCAGATTGGCTGCTGCATAACCGCGGCCGCTGAGTTGAAACATCGTTTTTGGAACGGACATTCTGGGGCTCCTTCGGGTGGGGCTTTTGCGACATTGTCCTCTGGCTGAGCGATTCTGTGAATCGCTACCATCGCAGATGCCGTCTTTACTGGCTTGCAGCCTTGTCAGTACTCACAATTTGTTCATCGGCCTGGCGAAAAAACAGAAAAGTCCTACATTTGCCGGGATGTTTTTACGGCGTCGTCGCAAGGCGTTTTGGCTGGTAGAATCGCTAGTCGTTTTTTCAGAGAGTTTGCCCCCGTGATCACTTCCCGACTTCGTACCCTGCGCGACCATATCCGTTGGGCCGTCAGCCGCTTCCATGGGGAGGATCTGTTCTTCGGCCATGGGACCGACAACGCCTGGGACGAAGCTCGTCAACTGGTGTTGGGTGCATTGCACCTGCCGTGGGAAATGGCGGACAGCTACCTCGACTGCAACCTGGAAGAGGACGAGTTGGTCAACCTCCAGCGATTGCTCAAGCGGCGCATCGAAGAACGTATTCCCACCGCCTATTTGCTCGGTGAGGCCTGGTTCTGCGGCATGTCGTTCATCGTGGACGAACGCGTGCTGATCCCGCGCTCGCCGATCGGCGAGCTGATCGAAAAACGTTTCGAGCCATGGCTGGGCAGCGAGCCTGCACGAATCCTTGACCTGTGCACCGGTTCCGGCTGCATCGGGATTGCCTGCGCCTACGAATTCCAGAACGCTGAGGTGGTGCTGGCCGACCTGTCCTTCGAAGCGCTGGAAGTGGCCAACCAGAACATCGAGCGCCATGGCGTCGATGAGCGCGTGTACACGGTGCAGGGCGATGGGTTCGATGGGTTGCCAGGGCAGCGCTTCGACCTGATCGTGTCGAACCCGCCTTATGTCGATGCCGAAGATTTTGCCGACATGCCGGACGAGTACCAGCATGAGCCGGAACTTGGCCTGGCGTGCGGCGACGATGGCTTGAACCTGGTGCGCCGCATGCTCGCACAAGCCGGCGAGCATTTGACCGAGAAGGGTTTGCTGATTGTCGAAGTAGGCAACAGCCAGGTGCACGTCGAGGGGTTGTACCCGGAAGTCGATTTCGCCTGGCTGGACTTAGAGCGCGGTGGACACGGGGTGTTCATGTTGACGGCGCAGCAGTGCCGGGAGCATCAGGCGCTATTCGCGTCCCGCGTCTGACCCGAGGAAGCCATCGCTGGCAAGCCAGGCTCCCACAGGTTTTTGTGTCGTTCAGCCATTATCGCAACGACAGTAATCCTGTGGGAGCCTGGCTTGCCAGCGATGGCGGCACCATAGCCCCCAAGCCCTACCTGTGCGTAGCAATCCAGATCAACAACCCCGCCTGAAACACCGCAAATGCCACCAGGCATGAGATGGTAAAGCGCAGCGCCGTGTCCTCGCGCCGGTACTTGCTGACCTTTTCCTCGTGTTGCTTGAGTTTGACCTCCTGCTCGGCCAGGTTCTGCTCGGCCTGCTGGAGCATCTGCGCCGCCTCGAGAATCTCCACCACCTGCACCTTCTCGCTGTTCCACTGCGCCTTCAGGTCGCCGACCGGCACGTCCTTGACGCTGCCCTTGAGATGCTGGGCATCGGCATAGACCACTTCAAAACCGTGCCCCTTGAGGAACTCATCACGACGCAGGCGGGTGTCTTCGTTCAGCGCGTCCTTGTTATTGAGATCGCGGCCGTTGACCCTGTACCCGGGCCAGCGTTGCTTCAGCCAGGTGATGCCGTGGGTCGCCATGAAGCGACCGACGCCACGATTCATCGGTTCGATCTGCAAGCCGCTGTCGGGGCCGAAGTGCACGCTTTTGTCCTGGTGATCGACCCACACATCCAGCAGGTTCTGTTCCTTGCGCACTCGCTGGCCGGGCAGGGTGATGCTCATGCGCATCAGGCTGCGTTCCTTGTCATGACGTTCGGCGTAGCCGAATTCGACAAAGCGCAGCGGTCGCCCACCGGTGTTGCGATCAGTCTGCAGGGGAGCCAGGCGCAGCATCTGGCGATGCTCGGCGTGCACGTCCGCCCACGGCAGCTCGACCGCTGGGGGCGCGTCCTGTTCAGCTGCGGTGGCGGGTGAAGTCGGGGTGTCAGTCATAACGGCAAGGTCCTGTCCAAGCTCGGCGTGTCGCCAGGCTTATTGCTGGCGACACCGGCTTATCGGCCGTTTTCTGCAGGACTGGAGGGTCAATAGCGCTTAACTGGCACGAAGTCCGTCAATAAACCCGATGATGCGTGAGCCCAGCTCGGCGGCTAGCGGCAAATTCGGATCCTTGTACGACGCCAACTGGCGCTTCACGTCGTTGGGCACGATGCGCATCACGTGGTTCATGCCTTCAATCAGTGCCAGTTCGGCGTCCGGCTTGGCCGCCTTGAGCAGCTTGGCGTCACCGACGCCGACCTGGATGTCGTTACTGCCCTGGATGATCAGCGCCGGCATCGCAAGCTTGGCGAACGCCGCTGCCGGATCCTGGCGAAACAGTGAGATCAGGTACGGCTGCACGCTCGGGCGGAAAATCACCTGCAGTTGCGGCGGCACGTTGTCGTCGGTGTGGCCGGCCTTGAGGCTGTCGAGCAATTCGTTGGCGCGCAACATCAAGGGCGCAGGCAGACGGTTGCTCAACTGCTGGCGCAGTACCTGGTCAATTGGGCGAGCGCTGCCGGACATGGAAATCACGGCTGCGGCATCGACATCGGGCGCGGCGAGGCTGGCGATCAAGGCACCTTCGCTGTGCCCCAGCAGAATCAACTGGCCGAATCGCGGGTCAGCCTTGAGCTTGCGCCCCCACGCCTGGGCGTCGGACACGTAGCCCTCCACTGATAGATTGCGCTCGTCCGGGGTGGCGGGCAGGCTCGCGGCAACGCCGCGCTTGTCGTAGCGCACGCTGGCGATGTTGTGTTTGGCCAGCACCCAGGCCAGGCGCTTGAGGCTGTCATTTCGCCCGCCGTCGGGGTTGTTGCCGTCGCGGTCGGTCGGGCCGGAGCCGGAAATGATCAGCACCACGGGCACGGGGGTGTCGGACTTAGGCAACAACAACGAACCAAACAGTTCGCCGCTGCCGGTGTCCAGCGAGATGGGACGTTGCAGGACAGTGGCCTGCACAAATCCGGTAAACAAGGTAAGGCTCAAGGCTAGAACTCGCAGCATCATCACGCCATCATTCACAAAGGTGCCGGTTGGACTCGCGGGCACCCATAAGGTTCGAGGATGAACTACTTGGGTAGCCTGCGTATACTGGCGCGCATTACGTATTCACGTTCAATTCACGGAGCGTCCTGCATGTCCGGCAATACCTACGGCAAGCTGTTCACTGTCACCACCGCTGGCGAAAGCCATGGTCCGGCGTTGGTCGCCATTGTCGACGGCTGCCCGCCGGGCCTGGAAATTTCCCTGGAGGATTTGCAGCGCGACCTCGATCGCCGCAAACCCGGCACCAGCCGTCACACCACGCAACGTCAGGAAGCCGATGAGGTGGAAATCCTTGCTGGCGTGTTCGAAGGCCGCACCACCGGTTGTGCCATCGGCTTGTTGATTCGCAACACTGACCAGAAGTCCAAGGACTACTCGGCGATCAAGGATCTGTTCCGTCCGGCCCACGCCGACTACACCTATCACCACAAATACGGCGAGCGCGATTACCGCGGTGGCGGCCGCAGTTCGGCTCGTGAAACCGCGATGCGCGTAGCGGCCGGCGCGATCGCAAAAAAATACCTGGCGACCCAGGGCATCGTCATTCGGGGCTACATGAGCCAGCTGGGCCCGATCGAGATTCCGTTCAAGACCTGGGATTCGGTGGAAGACAACGCCTTCTTCAGCCCCGACCCGGACAAGGTGCCCGAGCTTGAGGCCTACATGGACCAGTTGCGCCGCGATCAGGATTCGGTCGGCGCGAAGATCACCGTGGTCGCTGAAGGTGTGATGCCAGGCCTGGGCGAGCCGATTTTCGACCGTCTTGACGCCGAGCTGGCCCATGCGCTGATGAGCATCAACGCAGTCAAGGGCGTGGAAATCGGCGCCGGTTTCGCCAGCGTCGCCCAGCGAGGCACCGAACACCGCGACGAAATGACCCCCGAAGGTTTCCTCAGCAATAACGCCGGGGGCATTTTGGGCGGCATTTCCTCCGGACAGCCGATCGTTGCGCACCTGGCGTTGAAGCCGACATCCAGCATTACCACGCCAGGCCGTTCGATCGACGTCCACGGCAACCCGGCGGATGTGATCACCAAGGGCCGTCACGACCCGTGCGTGGGCATCCGCGCCACGCCGATTGCCGAAGCGATGATGGCCATCGTGCTCATGGATCACCTGCTGCGCCACCGTGGGCAGAACGCCGATGTGCAAGTAAGCACGCCGGTGCTGGGTCAGCTTTAATGGCTGGCCTCAAGGCCGCTGCTGTCTGATGACGACAGCGGCACTCCCGTACTGGCGGCTTTCCAGTTTTTATCTGTTCTATTTCGCCTTGCTCGGTTCGACGGCGCCGTTTCTGGCGCTGTACTTCGATCACCTGGGGTTTTCCAGCGCGCGCATCGGCGAGCTGGTGGCCATCCCGATGCTGATGCGGTGCGTGGCGCCCAATATCTGGGGCTGGCTGGGTGACTACAGCGGCCGACGCCTGGCGATCGTGCGCTTCGGTGCGGTCTGCACGCTGCTTTCGTTCTCGCTTATTTTCGTCAGCAAGACCTACGCCTGGCTGGCCATGGTCATGGCCTTGCACGCGTTCTTCTGGCACGCGGTGCTGCCGCAGTTCGAAGTCATCACCTTGGCGCACTTGAAAGGCCAGACCTCGCGCTACAGCCAGGTCCGTTTGTGGGGCTCCATCGGTTTTATCATCACCGTCGTCGCGCTGGGGCGCTTGTTCGAGTGGTTGAGCCTGGATATTTATCCGTTGGCGCTGGTGCTGATCATGGCCGGGATCGTGATCAGCAGCCTGTGGGTGCCCAATGCCGAGCCGGTGCAAAGTGAACGCATCGCCGGCGACGGTTTTCTGCAACAGCTGCGCAGCCCGGGCGTCCTGGCGTTTTACGCCTGCGTGGGCCTGATGCAACTGAGCCATGGCCCTTATTACACCTTCCTCACCCTGCACCTTGAGCAGTTGGGCTACAGTCGTGGACTGATCGGCATGCTCTGGGCATTGGGGGTGGTGGCCGAAGTCCTGATGTTCCTGGGCATGAGCAAGATTCTTGCGCGGTTCTCCGTGCGCCGGGTGCTGCTGGCGAGTTTCCTGCTGGCGGCGCTGCGATGGGTGCTGCTGGGCTCGTTCGCCGAATATGTGTGGGTGCTGCTGTTTGCCCAGGTGCTGCACGCGGCTACCTTCGGCAGTTTTCATGCCGCTGCCATCCAATTCGTGCAACGTAGTTTCGGTGCGCGCCAGCAAGGGCAGGGCCAGGCGTTGTACGCAGCCCTGGCTGGCACTGGCGGCGCATTGGGTGCGCTGTACTCCGGCTACAGCTGGAATGCCCTCGGGGCCACGTTCACCTTTAGTATCGCCAGTCTCGCAGCCTTCGCCGCTGCCGTTATCATAGCCACACGCATGCAAGAGGACCGGCCATGAGCCTTACCCGTGAACACCTCGCCCAGGAAATCATTGATGCCGGGCGTTTTCTGTATGGCCGCGGCTGGTCGCCGGCCACCAGCAGCAACTATTCGACCCGTCTGTCGCCCACCGAGGCGCTGCTGACCGTGTCCGGCAAGCACAAAGGCCAGTTGAGCCTGAACGATGTACTGGCAACCGACCTGTCGGGCAACAGCCTGGAACCGGGCAAGAAACCCTCCGCCGAAACCCTGCTGCACACCCAGCTTTATAGCTGGCGCGGGGACATCGGCGCGGTGCTGCACACCCATTCGGTGAACGCCACGGTGCTGTCGCGCCTGACGCCGCAAGCCTTCATCGAGTTCGAAGATTACGAACTGCAAAAAGCCTTCAGTGGCGTATCGACCCACGAATCCCGGGTGCGCGTGCCTGTCTTCGACAATGACCAGGACATTGCGCGCCTCGCCGCCAAGGTTCAGCCTTGGCTGGAGGCGCACCCTGATTGCGTGGGTTACCTGATTCGCGGCCACGGCCTGTACACCTGGGGCGCGCGCATGAGCGACGCGTTGCGGCAGATCGAGGCCTTCGAATTTTTGTTTGAGTGCGAGTTGAAGATGCGCTCGCTCTCCAACCGTAACGCATGAACCGTTAAGGAGTTGCCCTGATGAGCAGCCTGTCCGTTTACCACGTCTCAAGCCCTGACATTCCGAACAAGGTGCTGACCCATTTCGAAGACATCGCCTCGACCCTGGCCGAGCAGGGCGTGCGCTTCGACCGCTGGCAAGCGGCGGCGAAGATCCAGCCCGGCGCCAGCCAGGAAGAAGTGATCGCGGCGTACCAGGAGCAGATCGACAAGCTGATGACCGAACGAGGCTACGTGACGGTCGACGTTATCAGCCTCAACAGCGATCACCCGCAGAAGGCCGAATTGCGCGCCAAGTTCCTCGACGAACACCGGCATGGCGAAGACGAAGTAAGATTTTTCGTCGCCGGCCGTGGATTGTTTACCCTGCACATCGACGATTACGTCTACGCCGTGCTGTGCGAGAAGAACGACCTGATCTCGGTGCCGGCCGGTACCCCGCATTGGTTCGACATGGGCGAACATCCGCACTTCGTGGCAATCCGCCTGTTCAATAACCCTGAAGGCTGGGTGGCCAACTTCACCGGCGAAGACATCGCCAATCGCTTCCCGCGACTCGAGGACTGAGCCGATGCCGATCAAAGCAATCCTCACCGACATCGAAGGCACCACCAGCGCCGTGAGCTTTGTGTTCGACGTACTGTTTCCCTATGCGGCCAGGCACCTGCCGGATTTCGTACGGCAACAGGCCGGGCGCGCCGATGTGGCCGAGCAATTGGACGCAGTGCGCCAGGACAGCCATGAGCCGCAGGCGGATGTCGAGCGTGTCATCGAGATACTCCTGGGCTGGATTGCCGAAGACCGCAAGGCCACGCCGTTGAAGGCGTTGCAAGGGATGGTCTGGGAGCAGGGGTACAAGGCAGGGCAGTTGCAGGGGCATGTGTACCCGGATGCTGTTGAAGCGCTCAAGGCGTGGCATCAGGCGGGTTTTCAACTTTTTGTTTATTCGTCAGGCTCGATTCAGGCGCAGAAGCTGATTTTCGGTTGCTCGGAGGCAGGGGATTTGTCGCCGTTATTCAGCGGTTACTTCGATACGACCTCGGGGCCAAAGCGTGAGGCGCAGTCTTACCAGCGCATCACTCAGGCGATTGGCCTTGAAGCGGCGCAAATTCTGTTTCTGTCGGATATCGTCGAAGAACTGGACGCGGCGCGGGAAGCCGGTATGGCCACCTGCGGCCTGGCACGTGAAGGCGGGACGCTGACTGGTCACCAGACTGTCGACAGCTTCGCGAGCATCGATCCGACCAGATACTAAACAGTCTCCGAATAGACTATGGACTGTAGGAGCGAGCTTGCTCGCGATGGTCGTCAACGATGACGCGGGAAGCCTGAGTGGCCAAGGCGCCTGGTAGTTTTTCGCGAGCAAGCTCGCTCCTACAGGGGCGCGTCTCAGGAATCAGGCAGGGGCGTGTTAAGCCTTACAAACTTCAGAAACAACTCAGGCCGTGAAGCGAAAGCTCTCACGGCCTGACTGTTTGCAGCCCTGCGACAATTTACGCCGAATGATAAGTCGGCAGAGCGAACCGTTGCTGGCTTTGCAGCATCGAAATCTGTGGCAACTCGCTGGCTTGCTCAGCCAGGTCACGACGGATCGCGCTGATCACCCAGGACAACTGGTCGCCAGCATGCAGTTGCTGGTAGGAAATCGAGCGTTTGAAGACTTTGCCTTCCTGACTGAGCAGTGTCAGCAGGATGCCGCCGTCGGGGCGTGGCTGAGTGTTCACTTCGAAGTTGGAGAACAGGGAGGTAAATTTTTCTTGGATCAGGCTCATGTCTATCAGCTCCGTTAGCACTTGATTGGCAAGCATGGAGAGGTAGTTGCACCCTTTGTGCCAGCATTTGAAAATAATAAAAACCCTTACAAATCAATAAGATAAAAAATAAGCCAATTTTTGCTTTCGTGCAATCTGCATGAAAGGCCATCGTGCATCCTGCATTTTGCGAGATTCGTTCGGTTTCAATGGAACCAATCGCAAAAACCGGGCTCACGTTGTCGCCGGTCTGTTGTGCGGATACAAAACATTGCAAAAACTGCGTGTACAGCCCCTGAATCACTCACGTACTTTCGGCCACCACCCGACAATAAAAAGATCGAACGGGAGCAACGATGAGCCGCGCGCTGAACGACACGATTACCTGGGGCATGATGCTGCGCAAACTGCCCACCATCGCCAAGGCCCTGCCACGAGTGGTCCGGGGCATGAAGGCTGCCAACGTCAAGGATCCAACCCAGTCCTGTGGCCTGGGCTGGAGCTTCGAGCAAGCGACGTTGCGCAATCCCGACGGCCCGGCATTGCTTCAGGGCGATGTGCTCCTGACCTACGCCCAGGTGAACGAGTGGGCCAATCGCATGGCTCACCATTTGAGCGCGCAGGGCATCCGCAAGGGTGATGTGGTGGCGGTGTTCATCGAGAATCGTCCGGAACTGCTGGTGACTATCCTGGCGGTGGCCAAGACGGGTGCGATCAGCGCGCTGCTCAATACCTCGCAAACCCGTGACACCCTGGTGCACAGCCTGAACCTGGTAGCGCCTGCGGCGATCATTGTCGGCGAAGAACTGGTGCCGGCGTTCTCCGCTGTTCGCGAGCGCGTGGCGCTGGAGCCTGCCCGCACCTGGTTCGTAGCCGATCAGGACACCTGCCGGCACCCGGGCATTGCGCCCGATGGTTTCATCAACATGATGGCGGCCATCGCCGACAGCCCAAGCGCAAACCCGGTGACCAGCCAGCAGGTATTCTGCGACGATCCCTGCTTCTACATCTACACCTCAGGCACCACCGGGTTACCCAAGGCCGGGGTGTTCAAGCACGGTCGCTGGATGCGCAGTTCCGCCAGTTTTGGCACGATCGCGCTGAACATGAGCCCGGACGATATCGTCTACTGCACCCTGCCGCTGTACCACGCCACCGGGCTGTGTGTGTGCTGGGGCTCGGCCATCAGTGGCGCCTCAGGTTTCGCCATTCGCCGCAAGTTCAGCGCCAGCCAGTTCTGGGATGATGTGCGCAAATACCGTGCGACCACCCTCGGCTATGTCGGTGAACTGTGTCGCTACCTGGTCGATCAGCCGCCCACTGCCCAAGACAGCCGGCACCGGGTCACCAAGATGATCGGCAACGGCCTGCGCCCCGGCGCCTGGGCTGAATTCAAGACCCGCTTTGCGGTGCAGCACATCTGCGAGCTGTACGCTGCCAGTGACGGCAATATCGGTTTCACCAACGTTCTCAACTTCGACAACACCGTAGGTTTTTCCCTGATGTCCTGGGAGCTGGCTGCCTACGACCACGACAGTGGCCAGCCTCTGCGTGACGCCAAGGGGTTCATGCGCAAGGTTGCCAAAGGCGAGCAAGGGTTGCTGCTGGCGAAAATCGACGACAAGGCGCCACTGGATGGCTACACCGACGCGCAGAAGACCGCAAAGGTGGTGCTGCACGACGTGTTTGAAAAGGGCGACCGTTACTTCAATACCGGCGACCTGTTGCGCAACATCGGCTTCGGTCACGCCCAGTTTGTCGATCGACTGGGCGATACCTATCGCTGGAAAGGCGAGAACGTCTCGACCACCGAGGTGGAAAACATCCTGCTGCAGCATCCGAATATTTCCGAGGCGGTGGCCTACGGGGTGGAAGTACACAACACCAATGGCCGTGCCGGCATGGCCGCGATCACCCCGGCCGAATCCCTGGCGACCCTGGATTTCAGTGAGCTGCTGGCATTCGCTCGCGAACAGATGCCCGCGTATGCCGTACCGTTGTTCCTGCGGGTGAAGGTGAAAATGGAAACCACCGGCACCTTCAAGTACCAGAAGACCCGCCTCAAGGACGAAGGGTTTGACCCCGGTAAAACCGGTGACGATCCCATCTATGCCTGGTTGCCGGGAACTCACACCTATGTGCAGGTGACTGAACAGGTGCTGGCCGAGATTCATGATGGCAAACACCGTTATTGAATCTGGCTATGACCCTTGATCAGAAAAAAGAAGTGACAGTCTCCAGGCTGCTCGGGAAACTGTCGCCCTTTGCACCTACACAGAAAGTGGAGCCACCATGTCAGACCAAAGCCGCCAGATGACCCCCGAAGAAGCCGCTGAATTCGCCGAACAGGTATTCAACAAGGCGCGCGAGGGCGATGCGGCCATGATGGCCGCATTGCTGTCCAAAGGCCTGCCGCCGAACTTGCGCAACCACAAGGGTGACACCCTGTTGATGCTTGCGGCCTACCATGGCCATGTCGACACGGTGAAAGTGCTGCTCGAGCACAAGGCCGACCCGGAAATCCGCAACGACAATGGCCAGAGCCCGATCGCCGGCGCTGCGTTCAAGGGCGATCTGGCGGTGGTCAGCGCGTTGGTCGACGGTGGCGCGCAAGTCGAAGGCTCATCCTTCGACGGCCGTACCGCGCTGATGATGGCGGCCATGTTCAACCGAGTTGCCATCGTCGACTATCTGATCAGCAAAGGCGCTGATCCGAAAGCCAAGGATGCCAACGGCGTATCGGCGCTGGATGCTGCGAAGACGATGGGCGCAGTGGACACCACGGCGCAGCTGGAGAAGTTGCTGAGCTAATGGCTCAAGCCGGTTGAAAAACCCGTGGCGAGCGAGCCAGCTCGCCACGGGGCTGTGACAGATTCCAGTTTATTCAGTAAACCCAGACCTCAACCCGCCGATTCCTGATCCGTCCCTCATCCGCGCTGTTCGCCGCCACCGGCATCTGCGCGCCAAAACCGCGGATTTCGCGCAGCACCACACCGCGCTTGGCCAGCTCGCGCCGCACGGCCATGGCCCGCAGCTTCGACAACAGGTCGGCGCGTGCAGGGTCAGTCTTGGCATCGCCAAATCCCACCAGCGTCACCTGCCGATCGGCCTTGTCGCGCTGGTTTATATAGTCCAGCACTCGCGACAGGTCCTGGCGCGCCTTGTTGTCCAGGGTGGCACTGCCTTCTTCAAAGCGAAAATTCACGGTCAGGCGCTGCGCATGTCGGCTGAGGGTTTGATACTCCTCTGGCATCAACGCATTGGGGCTTACCGACATGGCCTGGACGGTCTGCGCGATAAACCCGTTGGCTGCGACAATCTCCTGGCCCTGACTGCCCTGGGCGAATTTCACCAACGCCTGTGCCCAGGGATTATTGCCTCTGGGCGGCAGGTAAAGGAACAGTCGACGTGACAGCGGATAGTCTTCGGTGGCGATCAGATTGTTCAGTGGCAGCATCGCCTGGGAAGCACCGTCGGCAATCGCCACGGCTTTGGCCTGGCGCACGTACGGCAAACCGATAAAGCCGATGCCCTGAGGGTCCTGGCTGACGGCGTCCGACAATTGCTCGCTGGACTCGAAGCGTTGTGCGCTGGCGCTCAGGGTTTTCCCACGACCGTTGAGGACCAGTTCCTTCAAGGTGTCGTAAGTGCCGGAGTGATCATCGCGCGCATAAAGATGGATCGTCCCGCCGCTGCCACCGACTTCTTCCCACGTCCTGATGTCACCACTGAAGATGCGCGCCAGTTGATCGGTGGTCAGTTGTTTCAGCGGGTTATCCGGATGCAGGATGATCGCCAGGCCGTCGATCGCAATGACCTGCTCGGCACCGGCACTCTTCAGGTCGCCCAGGGATTGCAGGCTGGCGAGTTCGCTGTCCTTGATCGGGCGCGAGGCGGCGGCGAGGTCGGCAGAGGCGCTTTGCAGCGCAGTGAAGCCGGTGCTGGAGCCGTGCGCGGCGATCTCGACCTCCACCCGACGCCCCTCGACGGTTTCGCCGACGACGCGCACTTCGTTGGTCTTGCCTGGCGCTTCGCGATGAACCTTGAGCACACCTTGTTCGCGCAGCAGCCCTTCGACCAGCGCCGGGCCCAAGGCTGCGCCGATGGTGTTGGAACCCTGGATGCGTAACACCGGGCCGTGCTCGGGCAGGGGTAACGCAACCGCCAACGCCGATACGGGCGTGACAACGCCCAGCAGCAACAGGAACAAAACGCGCAGCAGCATGCTGGCACCCTACAAGAGCAAAGGAAGTGCCCGCAGATTAAGTCAGTAGGGTTTCATAAAGATGACAGCTCAAAAGATCGCAGCGTGCGCAGGAGATGTGTAGGAGCTGTCGAGTGAAACGAGGCTGCGATCTTTTAAATATCAACTCAACTCAAGCCAGATCGGCGCATGATCCGACGGTTTTTCCATCCCGCGCAATTCATAGTCCACACCCGCATCCTTCACCCGTGGCAACAAGCCATGGGACGCCATGATCAGGTCGATCCGCAGCCCACGCTTGGGTTCATCCTCAAAGCCACGGCTACGGTAATCGAACCAGCTGAAGCGATCAGTCACGTGCGGGTTCAGGTGCCGGAAGCTGTCCACCAGCCCCCAGTTCTTCAACCGCGCCATCCACTCACGCTCTTCCGGCAGGAAGCTGCACTTGCCGGTCTTCAACCAGCGCTTCATGTTGTCCGGCCCGATGCCGATGTCGCAGTCTTCCGGGGAGATGTTGACGTCACCCATGACTACAACCGGCTGCTCATTGCTGAACTGACTTTCCAGCAGTTGCTGCAAGTCATTGTAGAAGCGTTCCTTGGCCGGGAACTTGGTCGGGTGATCGCGGCTTTCACCTTGTGGGAAGTAGCCGTTCATGATCGTCACCGGCACGCCGTTGGCATCAGCGAACTTGCCCCAGATGAATCGGCGCTGGGCGTCTTCGTCATCGGTGGCGAAACCTTTGTGCAGCTCCAGGGGTTCCTGGCGAGAGAGCAGGGCCACACCGTAGTGGCCTTTTTGCCCATGGAAATACACGTGGTAGCCCAGCGCTTGCACGTCGGCTAGCGGGAACTGGTCATCGTGGACCTTGGTTTCCTGCAGCCCGATCACGTCGGGCTGATGCTTCTCAATCAGCGCCGCCAGCTGATGCGGGCGAGCACGCAGCCCGTTGATGTTGAAGGAGACGATCTTCATGGTCGGCAGTCCTGGCGCAAAAGGGCGATGCTAACTGACATGCCTTCGAGGGGCCAGCCGTTGGTGTGTTTTCGGCTGTACTTGTCCATCCCGCGGCTCGCAGGTCGGCGAGCCCCGCGCACACCTGCGATTCACTTGGTCTATACCTTGTTAGACCCTGCGCACCTGCTGTTTTCAAACCAGCAAGGAACTGTGCCGGCACCCAGAGGCTCGTACCAACAAGAGCGCCGCCATTTTGAGCGGTGCCCCGGGGAGATTTGCCGTTATGCCCGAAACCTCGACCGCCATTGCCGATATCCACATGCTCGACAGTGGCTATTCCCGCGAAGCCCGCTCGTTGCTTTACCAGGCCTACCGCCACGAGCCGACGTTCAGCTATCTGTTCGAAGCCGAACGTCCCGGCTACGAGCAGCGAGTGCGCGCCACCGTGCGCGAGCTGGTCAAGCAGCATTTCCTCCAGGACTTGCCCGCCATCGGCCTGCTGGTCAACGACCGCCTGATTGGCATCGCCCTGATCGCGCCGCCGCAACGTCGCCTGGGGATCACCGAAAGTTGGGCATGGCGTTTGCGCATGGTCCTGAGTACCGGGTTTCGCTGCACCCGCCGCTACCTGGAATACCACGATGCGGTCATGGCGTGCGTGCCGTCCGACTCGGTGCACCTGCTGCCCTTGCTGGGTATTCATCCGCAATTTCAGGGCAAGCACTTCGGCGAACAATTGTTACAGGCTGTGCACAACTGGTGCGCCGTCGATGAGCACTCCCAGGGCGTTGTGCTGGACACCGGCAACCCGCGTTACCTGGAATTTTACAAGCGCCAGGGCTATGAGGAGATCGGTGAAGTGGCTATTGGCCCGGTACGTGAGCACGTATTTTTTCACGCCAACCCCCAGGTCCTGCAAACCGCCACCGCATAAAGGACGAACTTTGCGCGCAAACCAGGCTCTATCACGCTCCCAAGCTCGTGATAGCATCCGCGCCTATGAAGTTTCCAGGAAGAATTACCAGTAGCGTGCTGATGCTGATAACCAGCTGCACAGCGCTGGCGCAAAGTGAATTGGATGTGCGGGTCAAACCGTCCAACGATGAACTCAAGGCCAATATAGAGGGCTATATCGGCAGCCTCGGCGATCGTGACGAAGAAGCCTTGTTGCGCTTCAGCCGCGGTGCCGAGGAGCAGGCGCGCAAGGCTGCCCAGGCCCTGGGTTATTACCAGCCGCAGATCGAGACGGACGTGAAGGGCGGCAAGAGTCCACGGCTGATTCTCAACGTCGATCCCGGTGAGCCGATTCACCTGCGCAATGTCACTATTCGAGTCGAAGGACCGGCGGCGTCGCTGAGATCCTTTCGTGTTCCCAAAAGTGCGGCGCTGAAAACCGGCGCAGTGCTCAACCATGGCAATTACGAAGACGCCAAGCGCCTGATCCAGAACCAGGCGTCGCGTTTCGGTTTTTTCAGTGGGCATTTTTCCCGCCAGACTCTGTCGGTCGACCCGAGGGCGGGCGTAGCCGATATCGATCTGGTCTACCAGAGCGGCCCGCGTTACTCCCTGGGCAAGGTCAATTTCGAGGGCGACACGCCATTCGACGAAGATTTGCTCAGGCGCATGGTGCCCTTCAAGGAAGGCGCTCCGTACGACTCCGAGCTGATCGCCGAACTCAATCAGGCGATGCAGTCCAGTGGCTATTTTGAAAGTGTGCGGGTCGATGCAGCCCCCACCGCTTCGACAAACAATGTGATCCCGGTCGACGTCAAGCTCGACACCCGCAAGCCGCGCACCATGGGGCTGGGCCTGGGTTATTCGACCGACGTCGGCCCGCGGGTCAAGGCCAACTGGACGCGTCACTGGGTCAATCCCCAGGGCCACAGCTACGGCTGGGAAACCGAAATATCGGCACCCCGGCAGAACGTCGGGATTTTCTACGACATCCCCCTGGACCCGCCCCTGACGGACAAGCTGCGTTTCGCTGGCGGCTACCAGAGCGAAGAAATCGCCGACAAGGACTCACTCAGCAAGCTGCTGACCATAGGTCCCGAGTGGCACAGCAAGTTGCCCAGCGGTTGGCAGCGCGTGGTGTCGCTGAAGTGGCAGCGCGAGGAATATCGACTCGGCGACGACTCGGGCCTCAGTACCCTGTTGATGCCCGGGGTCAGTTATTCCTATTTGAAAAGCGACAACCGCATCGACCCGCACAACGGCTATCGCCTGCAATTCGAGACCAAGGTGGCCAAGGAGGGATTGGGCTCGGACAACAACCTGCTGTACGGCACGGCGCTGGTCAAAGGCCTGACCACGGTATTCGACAAACACCGCTTCCTTGGCCGGGTCCAGGTTGGCGGTAGCGCCACCAACGGCTATAAGTCGATACCACCGTCGCTGCGGTTCTTCGCCGGTGGTGATCAGAGCGTACGTGGTTACGACTATCAGAGCCTGTCCCCGGAAAACTCCGAGGGCGACCGGATTGGTGGCCGGTACATGGTCACCGCCAGTGCCGAGTACCAATACTCGGTCGCCGAAAAATGGCGGGTGGCGACCTTTGTGGATCAGGGCAACTCCTTTAATAAGCTCGAATTGCCGAACCTCAAGACCGGCGTGGGTATCGGCGTGCGCTGGATCTCGCCAGTGGGGCCGATCCGCCTTGACCTGGCCCACGCGCTGGATGACGAGGGTGGCGTTCGACTGCACTTTTCCATGGGGCCCGAGTTGTGAATCGTGGTTTGAAGATAACGCTGCTGGCCATGCTCGGCCTGTTGCTGCTGATTATTCTGGCTGTCTCCACCGTGCTTGGGACGGCGGCGGGCAGTCGCTGGGCGCTGGGTTTCGTGCCGGGCTTGAGTGTGGACAATTTCCAGGGTCGCCTGGGCGGTCAATGGAGCGCCGATCATCTGGTATGGCAGCAGGACAGCAGCCGGGTTGAGTTGAACAAGGCGATCTTCGCCTGGTCACCCGGTTGCCTGGCCCGCCGGACCCTGTGCATCGAGCAGTTGCAGGCCGAGCAGGTCAGCCTGCAGTTTCCACCGGGCACCGACCAAGACAGCAGCGGGCCAATCAGCCTGCCTGACCTGGACCTGCCGCTGGCCATCGAGCTGGGTGATGTCAAGGTCGGGAGCCTGCTGTTCAACGGCAGCGAAGAGCTCAGGGGCTTGCAACTGGCCGCACACTGGACCGCCCAGGGCTTGAAGATTGACTCGGTCAAGCTGCAGCGCGACGAACTGAGCCTGAATCTGTCCGGCCTGCTGCAACCCAGCGGCAACTGGCCACTGACCGCTGAAGGCCACCTGACGTTGCCCGCGCCTGGCACCGGTCCTTGGGCCCTGGCCCTGAAAATCGACGGAGACCTGCTCAAAACCCTCAACCTCAAGGCCGACAGCAGCGGCTATCTGAACGGGCAGTTGACGGGTGAACTGCAGCCGCTGGTGGAGAACCTGCCGGCCAAGGTGCGCATTACGGCGGACGGCTTCAAGGCCAGCGCCGATCTTCCGGATACCCTGCAACTCAATCAGCTTGAACTCTCGGGCGCCGGTGACCTGAAAAACGGCTACCAGCTCCTCGGCACGGCTACGCTGCCGGCGGAACAAGGCCCGGTCGCCCTGGCGCTGCAAGGCAAGGTCGACGCTCAGGGCGCGCAGATTGCCGGTCTGGACCTGAGCGCAAACGACAAACAGTACCTCGAACTCACCGGCCAGCTGGACTGGAGCAAAGGCCTGAGCGCCGATGCCAAGATCGACTGGCTGGACTTCCCCTGGCACCGCGTCTATCCGCTGATCGATGAGCCACAAGTGGCATTGCGCAGCTTCAACGGCGAAGTCTCCTACACGGACGGCAAATACCTGGGAAACTTCAAGGCTGCGCTGGATGGCCCGGCCGGTGCCTTCAGCCTGCAGAGCCCGTTCGCAGGCGACCTGACTAAAATCTACTTGCAGCAAATCCAGCTGGAAGCCGGGCAGGGCAAGGCCCAGGGCCACCTGAACCTGCAATTTGCCGATGGCATCGCCTGGGATACCGCGCTGGATCTGTCGGCAATCGATCCGGCGTACTGGGTCGCGGAGCTGCCGGGCACGTTGGCCGGCCCGCTGCGCAGTACTGGCGAGATGAAAAATGACAAGCTCAGCCTCAACGCCGACCTCGACCTCAAGGGCAAGCTGCGTGGTCAACCTGCGGTCATCCAGGCCAAGGCCGATGGCGCCGGCGAGCAATGGAACCTCAGTGCCTTGCAGATTCGCCTGGGCGACAACAGCATCAATGGCAAGGGCAGCCTGCAGCAGAAACTCGCCGGCCAGATCGATATCAAGATGCCGCGTCTGGCGCAGCTGTGGCCACAACTGCGCGGCCAGCTCAATGGCCGGATGGACGTCGCCGGTACACTCAAGGCGCCACAAGGCAAACTCGGCCTGCAAGGCACTCAGCTGGCTTTCCAGGACAATCGTTTGCAAAGCCTGAACCTGGACGCGACCTTGGACAGTGCGCAGCGGGCGAAAATCGATCTCAAGGGCAGCGGCATCCGGGCCGGTGATACCGCGCTGGGCACGCTCACTGCCAGCGGTCAGGGTGACATCAAGAATCAGAAACTCAGCCTTGCCCTGCAAGGGCCGCAGCTCAAGCTCGCCCTCGATCTGGACGGCGCGCTGGACCAAGGCAACTGGCGCGGACGCCTGGCCACTGGTGATATCCAGGCCGGCGGCCAGGACTGGAGGTTGCAGGGCCCGGCGAAGCTTGAACGCCTGGCCGACGGTAAAATCAACTTCGGCGCCCATTGCTGGCGGTCCGGCCCGGCCAGCCTGTGCGGTGAAGACCAGCGCCTGATACCCGAGCCCAAGCTGCGCTATCACCTGAAACAATTCCCGATCGAGAGCCTGGCGCAGTGGTTGCCCAAGGACTTCGCCTGGAAAGGCGCGCTTAACGCCGACCTGCAGCTGGATCTGCCCGCCAGCGGTCCGAATGGCCAGATCAGCATCGATGCCAGTGGCGGCACGCTGCGAGTGCGCGACAAGGATCAGTGGCTGGACTTCCCGTACCAGGCCTTGCTGCTCACCAGCAAAATGACCCCCAAGCGCATCGACGCCGACCTGAACTTCGTCGGCGGCAAGCTGGGGGAGCTGCGGGTTCAGGCCCAGATCAACCCGCTGCCGGCAAACAAACCCATGAGTGGCACGTTCCGCCTCAATGGCCTGGACTTGTCCGTGGCCCGGCCGTTTGTGCCGATGGTCGAAAAAATCACCGGGCGCCTGAATGGCAGCGGCACGATCGGCGGCACCCTGATGGCGCCTTTGGTTAACGGCAATCTGCTGTTGAGCGATGGCGAAGTGTCCGGACCGCAATTGCCGATCGAACTGCAAGCCCTGCAGCTGCAGGCAGTGATCGCCGGGGAAACCGTGCAGTTGAACGGCGGCTGGAAAAGCGGCAAGACCGGGCAGGGCACGCTCAATGGCAACATCGCCTGGGGCCAGGCACTGGTGGTGGACCTGGCACTCAAGGGCTCGCAGCTTCCGGTGTCCGTCGAACCCTATGCAAAGCTTGAGGTGGCCCCGGACCTGAAAATCTCGATGAAAGGCGATGAGCTGGCGGTCGCCGGCAAAGTGCTGGTGCCCAGAGGGGAAATCACCGTGCGCGAGTTGCCGCCATCGACGGTCAAGGTCTCCGATGACACGGTCATCGTGGGTCAGCAGACCGAGCAAGGCAAGCCGCCACTGGCGATGAAAATGGACATTGATGTGGAGGTGGGCGCCGACAAACTCAGCTTCGCCGGTTTTGGCCTGACGGCCAACCTACAGGGCCACGTGCACATCGGCGACAACATGGACACCCGCGGCGAGCTCTGGCTCAACGACGGTCGTTACCGCGCCTACGGCCAGCGCCTGACCGTGCGCCGGGCCCGTTTGTTGTTTGCCGGGCCGTTGGATCAGCCGTTCCTGGACATCGAGGCCATCCGCCAGACCGATGACGTTATCGCCGGCATTCGCCTGAGTGGCAGCGCCGAACAGCCCACCACGCAGATCTTCTCCGAACCAGCATTGAGCCAGGAGCAGGCCCTGTCCTACCTGGTGCTGGGGCGGCCGCTGAGTACGGATGGCGGCGATAACAACATGCTTGCCCAGGCGGCACTGGGCCTGGGTTTGATGGGCAGTGCCGGGGTGACCAGCGGGTTGGCCAAGAACCTGGGCATTCAGGACTTCCAGCTCGACACCCAGGGCAGTGGCGACCAGACCGCCGTGGTCGCCAGCGGCAATATCTCGGAAAAACTCAGCCTGCGGTATGGGGTTGGGGTGTTCGAGCCGGCCAATACCATTGCGTTGCGTTACAAGCTGAGCAAGAAGGTTTACCTGGAAGCGGCGGGTGGCGTGGCGAGTTCGCTGGATATCTTCTACAAGCGCGATTTCTAAGCCGCGTTCCCTCTAAAACCGAGTCGCTGCCTTCGCGGGCAAGCCCGCTCCCACAGGGATCGGATGTCCTGCAGGGATCTCACTTCAAGAGTCACCAATCCCACAGGTGTAACACTGGACCTGTGGGAGCGGGCTTGCCCGCGAAGGCGTCGGTACGGCCACCAATGCCTCCTCCATTTATCACTCAAATACAAAGCATCCTAACTATTACGTTGACATTCGCTGCCTAGGCAGTAACATCTTGTCATACATTCTCTGCCTAGGCAGCTAATCGGTGGCCAGATGAAACACTTCACCCCGGACGACTTCAAGAACTGCCACCTCGGGCTCCTGCTCGGGCGAGCTGCGCTGCTCAAGGACCGGATCATCGACACCCACATGGAACCTCACGGCATTACCGCCGCGCAGTTCAAAGTGTTGATCATCATGGCCCAGTTCGGCGTCGACACCCCGGCCGAACTTTGCCGTCACCTGTCGCTGGACAGCGGTTCCATGACGCGAATGCTCGATCGCCTGGAGCACAAAGGTTTCCTCGCCCGCCAGCGCTCGGAAGCCGACCGTCGTCAAGTGCAGCTGGTACTCACTGAACAAGGCCAGCAGCTGGCTGACCGCCTGCCAGACATCGGCGCGGCAGCCATGAACGAATTGGCTGGCGCCATCACTGAGCAAGAGCTGGCGACCCTGGAACAGATCCTGAAGAAAATTTTAGTCGCGGCGGGTGACTCCATCACCTTGCTGCGGGTAGGTGATAAATGAGCAGTAAACTCTCGCGCACCCGCTTGAGCCTGGTGCTGGTGGCCATGACCCTGGCGGGTTGTGCCAATTACAGTGGCTTGAAAACCGAAGGCGTCAGTCTGGATGCAAAAAGTCTCAAGGCCGGGCAGTCGCTGACCGGCGTCACCTTGTCGCCTGCCGCCTGGCCGAAAAGCGCCTGGTGGACGAGCCTCGGCGACCCGCAACTTGACGGGCTGATCCGCGAAGCCCTGCAAGACAGCCCCGACATGCAGATTGCCGAGGCTCGCGCGCATCAGGCCAGCGCCGCAGCCTACGCCGCCGATGCCGAGCGCATGCCGACGCTCGATGCCAGTGCCGGGGTCAGTCGGTCCCGCCTGGCTCGGGATCAGGACCCGCAGGGGCAGGGCGGGGCGTATTCCACCCTGCGTAACCTCGGTGCCAGTTTCAATTACAACTTCGACCTTTGGGGTGGGCAGCGGGACGCCTGGGAAGCTGCACTGGGCGAGGCCCGTGCCGCCGAAGTCGACCAACAGGCCGCGCAGTTGACCCTGGCCGCCGACGTCGCCCGGGCCTACAGCGATCTGGGCCAGGCCCACATCATCCATGACCTGGCCAGCGAAGACCTCAAGCGTACCCGGCAGATGCTCGACCTGAGCAAGCGCCGCCTGAGTTCGGGTATCGACAGCCAGTATCAGTTCCAGCAGACCGAAAGCCTGGAAGCCAGCTCGCAGGCCAGCCTGATCGATGCTGAAAAACGCCTGAACAGCGCGAAGATCGCCCTGGCGGTGCTGCTCGGCAAGGGCCCGGATCGCGGCAATGAAATCCCCCGGCCCAAAGTCCTCCAGGCCAGCGCCGTGGCACTGCCATCGGTGCTGCCGGCCGAACTGCTCGGTCGCCGGCCGGACCTGATCGCCGCGCGCTGGCGAGTCGAAGCCGCGAGCAAGAACATTGCCGCCGGCAAGACCCGCTTCTACCCCAACCTCAACCTGAGCGCCGCGGCTGGCTTCGAATCGCTGCTGGGGGATGCAATGTTTGGCTCGGCCAGTCGTTTCTTCAACGTCGGGCCGACGATTTCGCTGCCGATTTTCGACGGCGGCCGCCTGCGTGCCGACCTCGATTCCCGCGACGCCGACTATGACCTCGCGGTGGCGCAGTACAACAAAAGCCTGGTCAAGGCACTCGGCGATGTCAGCGACTCGATCAATCAGCTGCGAGATATCGGCCGGCAGATCGGCGCGCAGCAGCACGCCACCGAGATCGCCCGGCAATCCTACGACACCGTGGTCCAGCGCTACGGTTCCGGCATCGGTAACTACCTGGACGTGCTCAGCATCGAGCAGCAATTGCTCCAGGCCCAGCGTCAGCTGGCCAACCTGAATGCCGAGCAGATCGACCTGTCGATCCAACTGATGCAGGCGCTGGGCGGAGGCTTCCAGGGTGACACCCTGGCGGCCGCCACTTCAGCCACGCAGCACAACTAATTCAAGGTAACTGTCATGGCCACTGCCGAAAACACTCAAAAAGCCGCCGATGCTCATCAGGACACCGGCAATCCGCGCAAGCGCAAGATCATGCTGGTGCTTCTGGCCATTGTCGTGATCCTCGCCGGTGCTGGCGTCTGGGCCTATCACGAACTCTACGGGCGCTGGAACGAGAGCACCGACGATGCCTATGTGAACGGCAACGTGGTGGAGATCACTCCGCTGGTTACCGGCACCGTGGTCAGCATCGGTGCCGACGATGGCGACCTGGTGCATGAAGGTCAGGTGCTGATCAATTTCGACCCGAATGACGCCGAAGTCGGGCTGCAAAGTGCCCAGGCCAACCTGGCCCGCACCGTGCGTCAGGTTCGCGGCTTGTACAGCAATGTCGACGGCATGAAAGCCCAGGTCAACGCCCAGCAGGCGGAAGTGCAGAAGGCCCAGGACAACTTCAATCGACGCAAGAACCTGGCAGCCGGCGGGGCGATCTCCCAGGAAGAACTGTCCCACGCCCGCGATGACCTGACCTCGGCGCAAAACGCCCTGGCCAATGCCCGCCAGCAACTCAAAACCACCAGCGCGCTGGTGGATGACACTGTGGTTTCGTCGCACCCGGACGTCATGTCCGCCGCCGCGCAACTACGCCAGGCCTACCTGACCAACGCCCGCAGCACCTTGATCGCTCCGGTTACCGGTTATGTCGCCAAGCGCACGGTGCAATTGGGCCAGCGGGTTCAACCGGGCACCGCGCTGATGGCGGTGATTCCCCTGGATCAACTGTGGATCGACGCCAACTTCAAGGAAACCCAGCTGCGCGACATGCGCATCGGGCAGCCGGTGGACATCGAAGCCGACCTCTATGGCAGTGACGTGAAGTACAGCGGCACCATCGACAGCCTTGGCGCCGGAACCGGCAGCGCGTTCGCCCTGCTGCCGGCGCAGAACGCTACCGGTAACTGGATCAAGATCGTCCAGCGGGTGCCGGTGCGGATTCATATCAACGCCGAAGAGCTGGCCAGGCATCCATTGCGCGTCGGGCTGTCGACCCAGGTCGATGTGAACCTGCATGACCAGAGCGGTCCGGTGCTGGCGCAACAGCCGCCGCAAAAGGCCTCGTTCAGCACCAACGTCTACGACCGTCAGTTGGCCGAAGCCGATGCAATGATCGCCCAACTGATCCACGACAACAGCGCCGCGGCGAGCAAGACCGCGCAACGCTGATTCGCAACCACACAAACCCTGTGGCAGCGGGCTTGCCCGCGCCCACAGGGTCTGAAGCTCCAAAGGATTTGCGATGAGCAATAACGCCTCTTTCACGCCTCCCAGCCTGCTGCTCAGCACCATCGGCCTGTCGCTGGCGACTTTCATGCAGGTGCTCGATACCACCATTGCCAACGTGGCGCTGCCGACGATCTCCGGCAACCTGGGGGTCAGTTCGGAGCAGGGCACCTGGGTCATCACCTCGTTTGCCGTGAGCAATGCGATCGCCCTGCCGCTGACTGGCTGGCTCAGCAGGCGCTTCGGTGAGGTGAAGCTGTTTCTCTGGGCGACCATCCTGTTCGTGGTTGCCTCGTTCCTGTGCGGCATTTCCACCTCGATGCCGGAGCTGATCCTGTTCCGGGTGGTCCAGGGCCTGGTCGCAGGGCCGTTGTACCCGATGACGCAGACGTTACTGATTGCGGTCTATCCACCTGCGAGGCGCGGCATGGCCCTGGCGTTGCTGGCGATGGTCACGGTGGTGGCGCCGATTGCAGGCCCGATCCTCGGCGGCTGGATTACCGACAGCTACAGCTGGCCGTGGATCTTCTTCATCAACGTACCGATCGGTATCTTCGCGGTGATGGTCGTGCGTCAGCAACTGAAGGCGCGCCCGGTGGAAACCAGTCGCCAGCCGATGGATTACGTCGGCCTGATCACCCTGATCATCGGGGTCGGCGCCTTGCAGGTGATCCTCGACAAAGGTAATGACCTGGACTGGTTCGAATCCAACTTCATCATCATCGGCGCGGCCATTTCGGTGATTGCCCTGGCGGTGTTCATCATCTGGGAAATGACCGACCAGCATCCGGTGGTCAACCTGCGCCTGTTTGCCCACCGCAACTTCCGTATCGGCACAATAGTGCTGGTGCTGGGGTATGCCGGGTTCTTCGGGATCAACCTGATCCTGCCGCAGTGGCTGCAAACCCAGATGGGCTATACCGCGACCTGGGCCGGGCTGGCGGTGGCGCCGATCGGTATCCTGCCGGTGATCCTGTCGCCGTTTGTCGGTAAGTACGCGCACAAATTCGACCTGCGCCTGCTGGCCGGCCTGGCGTTCCTGGCGATTGGCCTGAGCTGCTTCATGCGCGCCGGTTTCACCAACGAAGTGGACTTCCAGCACATCGCGCTGGTGCAGTTATTCATGGGCATTGGCGTGGCACTGTTCTTCATGCCAACGCTGAGCATCCTGATGTCAGACCTGCCACCGAGCCAGATCGCCGACGGCGCCGGGCTGGCGACTTTCCTGCGCACCCTGGGCGGCAGCTTTGCGGCATCGCTGACCACCTGGATCTGGATTCGCCGGGCGGATCAACACCACGCCTACATGAGTGAAAGCATCAGCACCTACGAGCCCGCCACCCGTGACGCGCTCAATGCCCTGGGCGGCCCTGGCAACCCGGCCTATGCGCAACTCGATCATGTGCTGACCAGCCAGGCGTACATGCTCTCCACCGTGGATTATTTCACGCTGCTGGGGTGGGGGTTCATGGGGTTGATACTGATCGTGTGGCTGGCCAAACCGCCATTTGCCGCCAAGGCCGGGCCTGCGTCGGCAGGGCATTAATGGTTGTGGCTGTAAAAAGATCGCAGCCTGCGGCAGCTCCTACAGGTGTACACATGACCCTGCAGGAGCTGCCGCAGGCTGCGATCTTTTGAACTTAAGAGGCTGTAAAATCAAACGGGGCCAACGCAAACCCGTTCTCATCGACCTGCAACGCCCACCCCTGGCGATCCCAGTCCCCCAGCACAATGCGCCTGGCCGCCTGCTCGCCAATCTGCAATTTGTGAATGGCTGGGCGGTGAGTGTGGCCATGGATCAGGGTTTTCACCCCGTATTGCTGCATCACCCGCGGCACTTCCTCGGGGGTCACATCGACAATGTCATTGGCCTTCATTCGGGTCTGGGCCCGGCTTTCGCTGCGCAGTTTGCGCGCCAGCTTGTGCCGCGTGCCCAAGGGCAGGTGGCGCAGGATGAACAGGGTGACGGGATTGCGCAGGTAGCGACGCAGCTTCATATAGGCTTCGTCGCGGGTGCACAGGCTGTCACCGTGCATCAATAGCACCGGTTCGCCTGCGAGTTGCACGATGCTCGGGTCTTTCAACAGCGTGCAGCCGGCCTGTTTGCAGAAGGCCTGGCCGAGCATGAAGTCGCGATTACCGTGCATCAGAAAAATGGCCGTGCCGCTGTCGCTGAGATCGCGCAGGGCCTGGCAGATGGAACGCTGGAAGGCGGTCATGGCATCGTCGCCAATCCACGCTTCGAAAAAGTCGCCGAGGATGTACAACGCACTCGCCGAGCGGGCGCGCCCGGTGAGCAAATCCAGAAACGCCCGGGTAATGTCCGGGCGCTCCTCTTCCAGATGTAAGTCTGAAATCAGCAGTATCACTCAATGATCTCGGCTTTCTCGATGATCACGTCTTCTGCGGGAACGTCCTGGTGGCCGGACTTCATGGTGGTGGAAACACCTTTGATCTTGTCGACTACTTCTTCACCGGCCACCACTTTGGCGAACACGGCGTAGCCCCAGCCCTGGGTGGTCTTGGCGCTGTGGTTGAGGAAGCTGTTGTCGGCCACGTTGATGAAGAACTGCGCGGAAGCCGAATGCGGCTCCATGGTGCGGGCCATGGCTACGCTGTACTTGACGTTCGGCAGGCCGTTGTCGGCTTCGTTCTGGATGCTTGGGCGCTTGTCTTTCTTTTCTTTCATGCCTGGCTCGAAACCGCCGCCCTGGATCATGAAGTTACCAATGACGCGGTGGAACACGGTGTTTTCGTAGTGGCCTGCCTTGACGTATTCGATGAAGTTGGCAACGGTCAGCGGTGCCTTTTCAGCGTTCAGTTCCAGGACGATGTCGCCATGGTTGGTGGTCAGTTTGACTTGGGTCATGATCGGTACTCTTGATGAATTAAAGCTTCATGAGATAAAGCGTTTTCAATGAATTCGTGGTTTTGGGCATTGGCGCCTGCAACCGGTTCAGCCTGTATTGGGCCAAGAAACGCAGTTTAGCGCGACAGACGCGAATTTCGAGGCTGTTTTTCATTTGCAGGCGATTAAATGCAGCCGTTTTCGGGCCTGCTCTGTCAGCAGCTTGACGGCATCGGCTATGATAGCGGCTTTGATTTGTCAGGCCCCGTCTGCGGCCGCGCACTTGTACGTTCAAGGATCCTATGAGCAAGCCCACTGTCGAACCTACCTCGAATTCCAAGACCGGCCCAGCCGTGCCGGCCAATTTCCTGCGCCCGATCATCCAGGCGGACCTGGACTCGGGTAAGCACACGCAGATCGTCACCCGTTTCCCGCCCGAGCCCAACGGCTACCTGCACATCGGTCACGCCAAGTCGATCTGTGTGAACTTCGGCCTGGCCCAGGAATTCGGCGGCGTCACGCACCTGCGCTTCGACGACACCAACCCGGCCAAGGAAGACCAGGAATACATCGACGCGATCGAAAGCGACATCAAGTGGCTGGGCTTTGAATGGTCCGGCGAAGTGCGCTACGCCTCGCAATACTTCGACCAGTTGCACGACTGGGCAGTCGAGCTGATCAAGGCCGGCAAGGCCTACGTCGATGACTTGAGCCCCGAGCAGGCCAAGGAATACCGCGGCACCCTGACCGAGCCGGGCAAGAACAGCCCGTTTCGTGATCGCTCCGTGGAAGAGAACCTCGACTGGTTCGCGCGCATGAAAGCCGGTGAGTTCCAGGACGGCGCGCGGGTACTGCGGGCCAAGATCGACATGGCCTCGCCGAACATGAACCTGCGCGACCCGATCATGTATCGCATCCGTCACGCCCACCACCACCAGACCGGTGACAAGTGGTGCATCTACCCCAACTACGACTTCACCCACGGTCAGTCGGACGCCATCGAAGGCATCACCCACTCGATCTGCACCCTGGAATTCGAAAGCCACCGGCCGCTGTATGAGTGGTTCCTCGAGCACCTGCCGGTACCGGCCCACCCGCGCCAGTACGAGTTCAGCCGCCTGAACCTGAACTACACGATCACCAGCAAGCGCAAGCTCAAGCAACTGGTGGACGAGAAGCACGTGCATGGCTGGGACGACCCGCGCATGTCCACGCTGTCGGGCTTTCGCCGCCGTGGCTACACGCCCAAATCGATCCGCAACTTCTGCGACATGGTCGGTACCAACCGTTCCGATGGCGTGGTCGACTTCGGCATGCTGGAATTCAGCATTCGTGATGACCTCGACCACAGCGCACCGCGCGCCATGTGCGTCCTGCGTCCATTAAAAGTGGTCATCACCAACTACCCGGAAGGCCAGGTCGAGAACCTCGAACTGCCGTGCCACCCGAAGGAAGACATGGGCGTGCGCGTCCTGCCATTCGCTCGGGAAATCTACATCGACCGTGAAGACTTCATGGAAGAGCCGCCAAAAGGCTACAAGCGCCTGGAACCCAACGGCGAAGTACGCCTGCGCGGCAGCTACGTCATTCGTGCCGACGAAGCGATCAAGGACGCCGACGGCAACATCGTCGAACTGCGTTGCTCCTACGACCCCGAAACCCTGGGCAAGAACCCTGAAGGCCGCAAGGTCAAAGGCGTGGTGCACTGGGTGCCGGCCGCGGCCAGCGTCGAGTGCGAAGTGCGTCTGTACGATCGCCTGTTCCGCTCGCCGAATCCTGAGAAGGCCGAAGACAGCGCCAGTTTCCTGGACAACATCAACCCTCAATCGCTGCAAGTTCTCACCGGTTGTCGTGCCGAGCCTTCGCTGGGCAACGCACAGCCGGAAGACCGTTTCCAGTTCGAGCGCGAAGGTTACTTCTGCGCGGATATCAAGGACTCGAAACCAGGTCATCCGGTATTCAACCGCACCGTGACCTTGCGTGATTCGTGGGGCCAGTGATTCAAGGAAACAACTAAAGTGCTATCGATCTACAACACGCTCACCAAGAGCAAAGAAGTTTTCAAGCCGCTGGATGGCAACAATGTGCGCATGTACGTCTGCGGGATGACCGTGTATGACTACTGCCACATTGGCCACGGCCGCAGCATGGTCGCGTTCGACCTGGTGACCCGCTGGTTGCGGTTCAGCGGTTACAACCTGACCTACGTGCGCAACATCACCGATATCGAAGACAAGATCATCAACAGGGCGCGGGAGAACGGCGAGCCGTTCGACGCGTTGACCGAGCGCATGATCACCGCCATGCACGAGGACGAGGCGCGCCTCAACATCCTCAAGCCGGACATGGAGCCGCGTGCCACGGATCACATTCCGGGCATGCTGAGCATGATCCAGACCCTGATCGACAAGGGTTACGCTTACGCACCGGGCAATGGCGACGTGTACTACCGCGTGGCCAAGTTCATGGGTTACGGCAAGCTGTCGCGCAAGAAGATCGAAGACCTGCGCATCGGCGCCCGTATCGAAGTCGACGAGTCGAAACAGGACCCGCTGGACTTCGTACTGTGGAAGGCCACCAAGCCGGGCGAGCCAAGCTGGCCATCGCCTTGGGGCGACGGTCGTCCGGGCTGGCACATCGAGTGCTCGGTGATGTCCACCTGCTGCCTGGGTGAGACCTTCGATATCCATGGCGGCGGCAGTGACCTCGAGTTCCCGCACCATGAAAACGAAATCGCCCAGAGCGAAGCGGCCACCGGCAAGACCTACGCTAACGCGTGGATGCATTGCGGCATGATTCGCATCAATGGCGAGAAGATGTCCAAGTCCTTGAACAACTTCTTCACCATTCGCGACGTGCTGGAAAAGTACCACCCGGAAGTGGTGCGTTACCTGCTGGTATCGAGCCACTATCGCAGCGCGATCAACTACTCCGAAGACAACCTCAAGGACGCCAAGGGCGCACTCGAGCGTTTCTATCACGCCTTGAAAGGCCTGCCGAGTGTTGCTCCGGCCGGCGGCGAAGCCTTTGTCGAGCGTTTCACCCAGGTGATGAACGACGACTTCGGTACACCGGAAGCCTGTGCGGTGCTGTTCGAGATGGTCCGCGAGATTAACCGCTTGCGGGATACAGATATCGACGCGGCGGCGGGTCTGGCGGCGCGCCTGAAGGAACTGGCCAGTGTGCTGGGTGTGTTGCAGCTTGAGGCCGATGACTTCCTGCAGGCTGGTGCTGAAGGGCGGGTTGATGCGGCTGAAGTCGATGCGCTGATTGCTGCGCGTCTGGCCGCTAGGGCTGGTAAAGACTGGGCCGAATCGGACCGCATCCGCGACCAGCTCACCGCCATGGGCGTGGTGCTGGAAGATGGCAAGGGCGCGACTACCTGGCGTTTGGCTGACTGATAGCGATCGTCGTTGAAAACAAAACCCGCCTTGTGCGGGTTTTTGTTTTTTGGGTGCGTGTGGTCGAGGGGTAAACGCATTTTAGTGGTAAGAAGTGTTGGCGTTGTTCAACGTGTGCAGCGGTTAGTCTTCAGTGGTTGACTTTGTGTGTCGTTTCGGCGTTTCGAACTGGCAATAAGTTCGTTAGTTTTTTTGTGAGGTTTTTCCGAAGAGCGAGTAGGAAGTTTCCTTTTTGGTTTTTTAGTAAAGACAGGCGTGGTTAAGTAAGAGAAGTGTGTGATCCAATGGATGATATTTCTTGAGCTAGCACTTGTCCGCGATTCAGGTGCAATTAACTTTAGAAATGCCGTTTTCGCTTCTGGGAGGTTAATGTGCAAGACCTGATTACTTCTGAGTATCCCGATCATGTGTGCATCCACAATTTCTTCGAAGAGCAGGTTGCGCGCGGTCCGGGGTCAACGGCGCTTATCTTTGAGGGCCAAGTGCTCAGCTGAATAATAACATCCGGTCACCGATACCTTCCCATTAGTTGCGTCAAATACTGTGGGCTACTTATCAGTGTTAAATTCAGAAAGGACAAATCATGGCTAATCCTTATCGCGAACTTCTCACCACCCCGGGCGTCATGGGGTTAGTGATCGCGAGTTCCATTGCCCGTCTGCCCCAGGCAATGATCGGCATCGGCGTCATTACCATGTTGGTGCAGCAGACGGGTCTTTATTGGCTGGCGGGCTCGGTTGCCGGTACTTTTACCTTGGCGAATGCGCTAATCGGCCCGCACGTATCAAAACTCGTTGATCAACGGGGCCAGAGTCGGGTTCTGCCGTTTGTGACGGCCTTCAGCATTGGCATGTTGCTGGCGCTAATCATTGCTGTCTCTCTGAGGGCTCCGGCCCCACTGCTTTTTATTCTTGCGGGATTGGCGGGCACGATGCCGAGCATGCCCGCGATGATAAGAGCGCGCTGGACGCAACTTTTCCGCGGCAAGCCGCAATTACACACTGCCTTCTCTTTGGACACGGTTCTAACTGAACTCGCCTTTATCATCGGCCCACCACTCGCCATTGGTTTGAGCGTCAGCTTTTTCGCCGAAGCCGGGCCGCTTGTAGCCGTCTTGTTGCTGGTTGTCGGCGTGACGGCTTTTCTTATGCAACGGCAGACAGAACCGAAGGTGGTCGTTGGCGTTAAAAGGAACGCTAGCTCGATCCTGCTTATCCCCGGCGTTCGTACCATCGTGCTGGCGCTCTTGGCCATGGGTGTGATTGGCGGATCAATCGACGTTGCGGTTGTTGCCTTCGCCAACGCTCAAGGCTGGCCAGCGTCCGCCAGTTTCACCCTGGCAGCCTATGCGCTCGGTTCAATGATTGCGGGCCTGACGTTCGGCGCGATAAGGATTTCCTTACCGATTGAAAAGCAGTTCTTTATCGGAGTTCTGATAACAGCAGTCACAGCCGTGTTGCCCATTTTCTCACCGGACGTCTACATCCTTTCGGGGATGCTGTTTGTGGCAGGTGTGTCATTTGCGCCAACTATGGTCGTCGTCATGAACCTCGGTACTATCATTGTTCCGCCGTCTAGGATCACCGAAGGACTGACATGGATGACAACGGGTATCAGCATAGGCGTAGCGCTCGGTGGAGTACTATCGGGCTTGATCATCGATACTTATGGTGCACGAGCAGGGTTCGGTGTAGCCATTGCCGCAGGGCTAATAATGGTGGTCATCGTGCTGCTTGGCCTGCGCACCCTTCAAGCCGCGTCAGCGACGTATGCCGAGCCGATCTTTCAATAATTGGCAATGTCCAGGCTGGACAAATGGACGCAGCACTGCAAGAGGTGATTCAACTCAGCTAAGGCAATGAGTTTGCTACGCCCATCGTGAATTGATTCATCACTCGGCCTGACGCAACCGCTTGTAAAGCGTATTACGACTAACCCCCAACCGCCGGGCCAGGTGCGAAATATTCCCGCCCACTGCCTGCAACTGCCGATTTAAATCCTCGGCATCATCCAGATCCACTGCCAGCGGCTCCGGTCCATCCACCGGCTCCATCTGCATATCGACAAAAAAATCATCGGGCAAATGCTCCGGGCGCACCGGTTGCTCCTCGGCCATGGCCAGCGCCACCTGCATCACGCTGCTGACCTGGCGCAAATTCCCCGGCCACGGGTGGCGAGCAAACAACTCCAGCACCTCACGACTCAAACCCGCCCACTGCGACGGTTCGCGATGCTGTTCCCACAATCGTTTGAACAGCTCCTGCTTGTCACTGCGTTCCCTTAACGGCGGCAACTCCAGGGTCAACCCGCCGATGCGGTAATACAAATCTTCGCGAAACCGGCCCAATTGAACCTGTTCGCGCAGGGATCGATTGGTCGCCGAAATAATTCGAATATCCACCGGAAACAATTCACTGCTGCCCACCGGTTGCACGCAACGCTCCTGTAACACCCGCAACAGACGTGCTTGAGTCGGCAGCGGCATGTCGCCGATTTCATCGAGGAACAGGGTGCCTTTGTCGGCCTTGCGAATCAGCCCGATGCTGCCTTTCTGGTTGGCGCCAGTGAACGCGCCTTTTTCGTAGCCGAACAGTTCAGACTCCACCAACTCGGCGGGGATCGCTGCACAGTTCACCGCGATAAACGCCTGTTTGCTGCGCGAGCTGGCCTGGTGCAGAGCCTTGACGAAAACTTCCTTGCCCACACCGGTCTCACCGTGGATGAGCAGCGGAATGTCCTTCTCCAGCAACCGCTCGGCCTGGCGCACGGCTTTTTCCACCCGGCTGTCGCCAAAGTGCAAGGTATTGAGACTGATCCCAGCCGATGGTACTGCTGGTTGCTCGACGAACACTCGAGCCTTGACCGGCACTTGCTTGGGCCGTTTCAACAGGCACTGGAAGCGATTGCGTCCCGAGGTCTGCAGCGCGAAGGGCAGATCATCCGGCTGATTCAACAGTTCCAGCAATGAGACCTTGAACAGACTCTCGACGCTCACTCGCGACAGACTGATGCCGAGCAGATTGTCCGCCCGTCGATTGGCCGACAGCACCTGGCCGCTCTCATCAAAAATCAGCAAGCCGGCCCACTGGCTGTCGAGGTTGTTCAAACCGGTGTTGAAGGTCAGTTGGAAGTGTTGGCCGTGGAACAGGTTGAGAATCAGCCGGTTCTCCACGGTCTGACTCATCATCTTGACCATGCCCAGCGTGTGTGACGGCGGCAGGTAGCTGTCGCTTGACACATCCAGCACGGCGATCACTTTGCGCTCGGCATCGAAAATCGGCGCGGCGGAGCCGGTCATGAAGCGGTTGGCCTTGAGGAAATGTTCATCGTGTTCGATATGCACCGCCTGCTCACAGGCCAGCGCGGTGCCGATCGCGTTGGTTCCGCTGCAGCGCTCCATCCAGCTGGCCCCGGCGCTGAAGCCTCGGGTCAGTGTCGGCTCGATGAATCGCTGGGTCCCCCAAGATGTCAGCACCTGGCCCTGATTGTCGGCGAGCATGATCAGGCAGTTGGAGTTACTGAGGATGTTCTCGTAGTAGGGCAGGACCTCCTGATGGGTGGTCTGTACCAGTGAATGCTGGCTCTCCAGCAGTTGCGCTATGTCAGCGGCCGGCAGCTGATCGAAGGCCGGGGCGCTTTGATGGTCCAGGCCAAACGCGCGGCAACGGGACCAGGAGTCCTGAATGATGGCGTCATGGGAGAGCGGCGAGGCAGGTACGGCCATGGCAGGCGATCTCTGAGCTGACTTTTATTGTTGTTTTAGGTCAACGCTATCCCCGTAGGAGCTGCCGAAGGCTGCGATCTTTTGATCTTCCAGCTCATTTGAAGACTCACAATCAAGATCAAAAGATCGCAGCCTTCGGCAGCTCCTACAGGGACCGTGAACGGTGCATAGAGTGTTGTTCACTATTGTTCATTGTCAACCGACCATCTGTTCAATTGTTCATTGGCGGTTGTTCATTTCTGTTCAGCATTGAACCGCGGCTGCTCGCCAGTTTGGCGTTTTTCCCAGTGGTTCAACGACTTGCATTTCCTGGCATGAAACTCGCTCTACAGCCTGTGTCGCTTGACTCCAATAATAAAAAGGCCGAGCCATGTCGTTAACCCTGGAGCACGTCAGCCGCACCGTCGAAGGCCAGACCTGGATCGACGATGCGTGCCTGAATTTTGAAGCCGGTTCTTTCAACGTTCTGCTCGGTCGCACGCTGTCCGGCAAAACCAGCCTGATGCGCCTGATGGCCGGCCTGGACAAGCCCGACAGCGGGCGCATCCTGATGAACGGCGTCGACGTCACCCAACGCCCGGTGCGTCTGCGTAACGTCTCGATGGTGTATCAGCAGTTCATCAACTACCCGACCATGACCGTGTTCGAGAATATCGCCTCGCCTTTGCGCCAGGCAGGGGTGTCCAGGGACCTGATCGAGAGCAAGGTTCAGGAAACGGCGAAGATGCTGCGCATCGAGAAGTTCCTCCAGCGCCATCCGCTCGAACTGTCTGGTGGCCAGCAACAGCGCACTGCCATGGCTCGTGCCCTGGTCAAGGATGCCGAACTGATCCTGTTCGACGAACCGTTGGTCAACCTCGACTACAAGTTGCGCGAAGAGCTGCGCCAGGAAATGCGCGAGCTGTTCAAGGCCCGGCACACCATCGCGATCTACGCCACCACCGAACCCAATGAAGCATTGGCGTTGGGCGGCACCACGACCATTCTTCACGAAGGACGGGTGATCCAGAGTGGCAAGTCGTCCGAGGTCTATCACCAGCCGCAGAGTGTGCTGGCGGCAGAACTGTTCTCCGAGCCGCCGATCAACCTGATGCCCGGGCGCATTGCCGGCAATGAAGTCAGCTTCGCCAATTTCGTGCACTTCCCGCTGAACGTCGACCTGCGACCGGTCGGTGAGGGTGAATACCGCTTTGGCGTGCGGCCCAGTCATATTTCCCTGGTGCCGAGCAACGACGATGACCTGGAGCTGGCAGTAACGGTCGAGGTGGCGGAAATCAGCGGATCGGAAACCTTCCTGCACGTGCGCAACGAACATTTCCTGCTGGTGCTGCACTTGCCCGGGGTTCACGAATACGACGTCGACGCGCCGATTCGCATCTATATCCCGACCCACAAACTGTTTGTGTTCGATGCCCAGGGCCGCTTGGTCCAGGCACCCGGGCGCCGTATCGCGAGGGCTGCCTGATGGCCGAGATCCGCTTGCAGAACCTCGCCCACAGCTATACGCGCACGCCGAGCGGTCCGGAGGACTACGCGATCCGCGAGATGGATCACATCTGGGAGCAGGGGGGCGCCTACGCCTTGCTCGGCCCTTCGGGCTGCGGCAAGTCGACCTTGCTCAACATCATTTCCGGCCTGCTCAGCCCGTCCCAGGGCCAGGTGCTGTTTGACAGCAAAGTCGTCAACGACCTGACTCCGGAGAAGCGCAACATAGCCCAGGTGTTCCAGTTCCCGGTGGTCTACGACACCATGACGGTGTTCGACAACCTGGCCTTTCCATTGCGCAACCAGGGCATGGCCGAAGCGAAAATCCACAGCAAGGTCCAGGAGATTGCCGAGGTCCTCGACCTGCAGGCGCTGCTGGGCAAGAAGGCGCGCAACCTGACCGCTGACGAAAAACAGAAAGTCTCCATGGGCCGCGGGCTGGTCCGCGATGACGTCTCCGCGATCCTGTTCGATGAGCCGCTGACCGTGATCGATCCGCACTTGAAGTGGAAGTTGCGGCGCAAGCTCAAGCAGATCCACGAGCAGTTCAACATCACCATGGTCTACGTCACCCACGATCAGCTGGAGGCCTCGACCTTTGCCGACAAGATCGCCGTGATGTACGGCGGCCAGATCGTGCAGTTCGGTACTCCGCGGGAGCTGTTCGAACGGCCGAGCCATACTTTCGTGGGCTATTTCATCGGCAGCCCCGGGATGAACCTGATCGACGTGCAGCCCCAGCCTGGGGGCGTCGGGTTTGCTTCGACCCACTTGCCGTTGTCCGAAGCGCAACAGCAGCGTATCGCTGAATCCGAATGGCAGACCCTGAAGGTTGGCATTCGTCCGGAGTTCGTCCATGTGTGGGACGAGCCATTCGATGACGCGATGCAGGCAAAAGTCGTACACGTCGAAGACCTCGGTACCTACAAGATCATGACCTTGAACCTCGATGGCGCCCCGCTGAAAGTACGCCTGGCCGAAGACAAGCCGGTGCCGCAAGGCACTGCCTACATCAGTTTCCCGGCCCAGTGGTTGATGGTCTATGCCGATGATTACCTGCTGGAGACGCAGCCATGAACAAGGTGCAGAACAACAAGGCCTGGTGGCTGGTGTTGCCGGTGTTCCTGCTGGTGGCATTCAGCGCAGTGATCCCGATGATGACCGTGGTCAACTATTCGGTGCAGGACATCTTCGATCAATCCAGTCGGTACTTCGTCGGCGCCGACTGGTACAAGCAGGTGCTGCTTGACCCGCGGCTGCATGACTCGTTGCTGCGCCAGTTCATTTACTCCGGCTGTGTGCTGCTGATCGAGATCCCCCTGGGCATTGCGATCGCGCTGACAATGCCGACCAAGGGCCGCTGGTCGTCGCTGGTGCTGATCATTCTGGCGATACCGCTGTTGATCCCGTGGAACGTGGTGGGCACCATCTGGCAGATCTTCGGCAGAGCCGACATCGGCCTGCTGGGTTCGAGCCTCAATGCCATGGGCATCAGCTACAACTATGCGGCGAACACCATGGACGCCTGGGTCACGGTGCTGGTGATGGACGTCTGGCACTGGACTTCGCTGGTGGCGCTGCTGTGCTTTTCCGGCCTGCGGGCGATCCCGGACGTGTACTACCAGGCGGCACGGATCGATCGGGCCTCGGCCTGGGCAGTGTTCCGCCATATCCAGCTGCCCAAGCTGAAAAGCGTACTGCTGATCGCGGTAATGCTGCGCTTCATGGACAGCTTCATGATCTACACCGAGCCGTTCGTGCTGACCGGCGGCGGCCCGGGCAACGCCACCACCTTCCTCAGCCAGACCCTGACCCAGATGGCGATCGGCCAGTTCGACCTTGGCCCGGCTGCGGCTTTCTCGCTGGTGTACTTCCTGATCATCCTGTTGGTGTCCTGGCTGTTCTACACCGCCATGACTCACTCTGACGCCAACCGCTGAGGTCTGCCATGAGCAAAAGAAAGCTGATCCCGTTGCTGATCTACATCCTGTTCCTGCTGGTGCCGATCTACTGGCTGCTGAACATGTCCTTCAAGAGCAACACCGAAATCCTCAGCGGCCTGACCCTGTTTCCGCAGGACTTTACCTTGGCCAACTACAAGGTCATCTTCACTGATCCAGCCTGGTACACCGGCTACCTCAACTCGCTGTATTACGTGAGCCTGAACACGGTGATTTCCCTGAGCGTGGCGTTGCCGGCCGCCTATGCGTTCTCGCGTTATCGCTTCCTGGGCGACAAGCACCTGTTCTTCTGGCTGCTGACCAACCGCATGGCGCCCCCGGCCGTGTTCCTGTTGCCGTTTTTTCAGCTGTACTCCTCGATCGGTCTGTTCGATACGCACATCGCCGTGGCCCTGGCGCACTGCCTGTTCAACGTGCCGCTGGCCGTGTGGATCCTCGAAGGCTTCATGTCCGGGGTGCCCAAGGAAATCGACGAAACGGCCTACATCGACGGCTACAGTTTCCCCAAGTTCTTCGTGAAGATCTTCATCCCGCTGATCGGCTCCGGGATCGGTGTCACGGCATTTTTCTGCTTCATGTTTTCCTGGGTCGAATTGCTGCTGGCGCGCACCCTCACTTCGGTGAACGCCAAGCCGATCGCGGCGGTGATGACTCGCACGGTCTCGGCGTCCGGTATCGACTGGGGTGTGCTGGCGGCGGCAGGGGTACTGACCATCTTGCCCGGCATGCTGGTGATCTGGTTTGTGCGCAACCACGTGGCCAAGGGTTTTGCCCTGGGCCGGGTATGAGGAGCTGATGATGGAATGGATGAGCTGGACTGTCCCCACCGCGGTGTTTTTCATCGTCATTGGCCTGATCCTGGTGGGCATGACGACGTGGGAGCTGCGTTCTCCGAGCGTCCTTCGCCGGGGTTTTTTACCGATTGCCACCACCCGTGGCGATCGGCTGTTTATCGGTCTTCTCGGTAGCGCCTACCTGCATTTGCTGGTGATTGGCGCCACCGACTGGAGCATCTGGGTAGCGTCCGCGTTGTCCCTGGTGTGGCTGTTGGCTGTGATGCGCTGGGGCTAGTCGACATCGCTCGGCAAAGTTGCTCCAAAACTCAAACAGGAGGTCTCTATGTTCGACAAAAACAATAAGCTGCGACATAGCGTTTCATTGGCAGCCATGCTGGCACTCAGCGGGTTGAGCGCTGCGGCCTGGGCCGATGCCTATGAAGACGCCGCCAAGAAATGGATTGGCAGCGAGTTCAAGCCGTCCACGCTGACGCCAGAGCAGCAGCTCGAAGAGCTGAAGTGGTTTATCAAGGCTGCCGAGCCCTTTCGCGGGATGAACATCAAAGTGGTCTCGGAAACCCTGACCACCCACGAATACGAGTCCAAGGTGTTGGCCAAGGCCTTTACCGAGATCACCGGGATCAAGCTGACCCACGACCTGCTGCAGGAAGGCGATGTGGTGGAGAAGCTGCAAACCGTGATGCAGTCAGACAAGAGCATCTATGACGGTTGGGTCAACGACTCGGATTTGATCGGTACGCATTTCCGCTACGGCAAGACTGAATCAATCACCGACCTGATGGCCAACGAAGGCAAGAACTTCACCTCGCCGACGCTGGACATCAAGGATTTCATCGGCATCTCATTCACTACCGCGCCGGACGGCAAGATCTATCAACTGCCGGACCAGCAGTTCGCCAACCTCTACTGGTTCCGCGCCGACTGGTTTGAACGTCCGGACCTGAAGGCCAAGTTTAAGGAAAAGTACGGCTACGAATTGGGTGTGCCGGTGAACTGGTCGGCTTATGAAGACATTGCCAAGTTCTTCAGCGAGGACGTCAAGGAAATCGACGGCAAGCGTATCTACGGGCACATGGACTACGGCAAGAAAGACCCGTCGCTAGGCTGGCGATTCACCGATGCCTGGTTTTCCATGGCCGGTGGCGGTGACAAGGGTATCCCCAATGGCTTGCCGGTGGACGAGTGGGGCATCCGCGTCGAGGACTGCCATCCGGTCGGCTCCAGCGTAACCCGTGGCGGTGATACCAATGGCCCGGCAGCGGTTTATGCGACGCAGAAGTACGTCGACTGGATGAAGGCCTACGCTCCACCGGAAGCCGCAGGCATGACGTTCTCCGAATCCGGCCCGGTGCCGTCCCAGGGCAACATCGCCCAACAAATCTTCTGGTACACCGCCTTTACCGCCGACATGACCAAACCGGGCTTGCCGGTGGTGAACGCCGACGGCACGCCGAAATGGCGCATGGCACCGTCGCCACGTGGGCCTTATTGGGAAGAGGGCATGAAGCTTGGTTATCAGGACGTGGGGTCCTGGACGTTCATGAAGTCGACGCCTGAAAAACAAAAACTGGCGGCCTGGCTGTACGCGCAGTTCGTGACCTCGAAAACCGTTTCGCTGAAGAAAACCATCGTCGGCCTGACGCCTATTCGCGAGTCGGACATCAACTCGCAAGCCATGACCGACCTCGCGCCTAAACTCGGCGGCCTGGTGGAGTTCTATCGCAGCCCGGCCCGTGTGCAATGGACCCCGACCGGGACCAACGTGCCCGACTATCCGCGCCTGGCACAACTGTGGTGGAGCCACATCGCCGAAGCCGCCAGCGGCGAGAAAACCCCGCAACAGGCACTCGATGGCCTGGCCAAGGATCAGGACGCGATCATGACCCGCCTGGAACGCTCCAAGGCACAGCCGGTATGCGGGCCGAAGATGAACCCGGAACGGGATGCGCAATACTGGTTCGACCAGCCCGGTGCTCCGAAGCCGAAACTGGCGAACGAGAAGCCAAAAGGTGAAACCGTGAACTACAACGAACTGCTGAAATCCTGGGCGGATGCGCGTAAGTAAAAGCTGACCGCGAATGGCGAATGGCGAACGGCACCGGAAGGTGCCGGAAGGTGCCGTTTTTATTGTGCGCCCAGCATGGGCGCAATCTTGTGGGTGAAAGTCCCGCCGTGAGCTGACCACAGCGAACGAAGTGAAGCGCAACTGCATGAGGGTGACCGAGTGTGGGGAGGAAGCGTGAATCGAAACCGTGAGCCGATGGACAAGAACCGGATATAAGGCGATGCCGACCAGGGCGAGCGGGCAATAAATCGCAAAGCTCTTGTGGTCAAAGGGCGGCAACGTAAATCCGGCGGTTGTGCGGGGAAGGATTGCGTTCTTACCTGGGGAGATCTCGCCTCGTGCCTGAAAGGGCGACGGCGTAAGCCGGAGCGAGAAGTCAGCAGAGGCCGTAGTAGTCTTTTTTTTGACGAAGGGCCGAACGAGAGAAAGCGTTATAGGCCATGTTGATGCGAATGTTGATCTGGAGAAGTTCTTTGACCGGGTCGATCACGACATTTTGATTGATCGTCTAGGCAAGCGGATTGCGGACCGGGCGGTTGTTCGCTTGATCCGGGCTTATCTGGATGCGGGAACGCTGATCAATGACGTGGTCGAGAAAAGCCGCTGCGGGGCGCCGCAAGGCGGTCCGCTGTCGCCGTTGCTGGCGAATGTGCTGCTGGACGAAGTGGATCGGGAGCTTGAACGTCGAGGTCATTGCTTCGTGCGCTATGCCGACGATGCGAATGTGTATGTCCGCAGTCATAAGGCGGGGCAACGGGTGATGGACTTGCTGAAGCGTCTGTATGAAAGGCTGCACTTGAGCGTCAACGAGAGCAAGAGTGCGGTGGCGAGCGCGTTTGGCCGCAAGTTTCTGGGATACGCCTTCTGGGCTTCTCCACAAGGAGTCAAAAGAGCAGTGGCGGTCAAGGCGCGCAAGCAGTTCAAACAACGGATACGCGAACTCACCCGTCGCTCAGGCGGTCGCAGTCTGCGACAAGTTGTCGAGAACCTACGCCCTTATCTTATGGGCTGGAAAACTTACTTCGGGTTGTCACAAACGCCGAAAATCTGGCGAGAGCTGGACGAGTGGATGCGACACCGATTGCGAGCGATCCAGCTTAAACAATGGAGGCGTGGTCCGACGATTTACCGCGAACTGCGGGGGTTGGGAGCCAGCAGCCAAACGGCTCGGAAAGTGGCGGCCAACTCTCATAGCTGGTGGCGTAACAGCCGCTTTGAGCTCAATCGAGTGTTGAATGTGGCGTGGTTCGACAGACTGGGTCTGGTGCGACTCTCATAACCTCAATCTCTCGAACCGCCCGGTGCGGACCCGCATGCCGGGTGGTGTGGCAGGGGAGCGGCCTATGAAGGCCGCCCCCTATGCCGATTGTGCCTGTACGACCGCAATCGCGGGCAAGCCCGCTCCCACAATTAACCGCAGGCGTTCACACATTTTGTGTTCACCGGAGATCCACTGTGGGAGCGGGCTTGCCCGCGATGACAGAGTGTCAGGCACCACAGGTTTCGACTGACCTGACGCTTTCGCGAGCAGGCTCGCTCCTACAATTAACCGCAGGCGTTCAAACATTTTGTGTTCACCGGAGATCCACTGTGGGAGCGGGCTTGCCCGCGATGACAGAGCGTCAGGCACCGCAGTTTTCGACTGACCTGACGCCTTCGCGGGCAAGCCCGCTCCCACAGGTTTCAGCGCGTCAGGCATTCTGCGGCCACCGGCGGTAAAGAGCCGGGCTGGCGTCCGGAGCCTGAAATCTCAGCGCGCCAAAAGCAAAAACGGCACCCGAAGGCGCCGTTTTGTTTTCTACCGATTACCGCCAAGCGATCAACCCGCCAATACCGCCTGCTGAACCAGGGTCAGCAACGGCTGTGGGTACACGCCGAGGAAGAAGGCGACCACAGCGATGGCCAGCAGCATCACGCCGCCTGCACGTTGTTCCCAGTGCAGTTGCGCATCGTGGCGACGCAGGTTCGGCTCGATCAGGTACAGGGTGACCATCACGCGCAGGTAGTAGAAGACGCCGATGGCGCTGCCCAGTACCAGGGAACCGACCAGCCACCATTGATGCGACTCGACGCCGGTGGCGATGATGTAGAACTTGCCGATGAAGCCCGCAGTCAGCGGGATACCCGCTAGGGACAGCATCATCACGGTCAGTACCGCAGTCAGGTACGGACGGCGCCAGAACAGGCCGCGGTATTCGTACAGGGCATCGGCGTCACGGCCGTTGTACGGCGAGGACATCAGCGTGATCACGCCGAAAGCGCCGAGGCTGGTGATGACGTAGGTGACCAGGTACACGCCGATGGCTTCCACGGCCAGGCCCTTGCTCGCCACCAGGGCGATCAGCAGGTAACCGAAGTGCGCGATGGACGAGTAACCCAGCAGACGCTTGAGATTGCTCTGGGTCAGGGCCAGCAGGTTACCGAACAAAATCGACGCGATGGCGATAATGGTCAGCACGTCACTCAGCACACCGCTGCTTGCGGCTGGGGAGATCTGGAACAGACGCACCATCACGGCGAACACAGCGACTTTCGATGCGGTGGCCAGGAAGGCCGCGACCGGAGCCGGCGCACCTTCATAAACGTCCGGGGTCCAGAGGTGGAACGGTACCAGCGACAGCTTGAATGCCAGACCGACCAGCATCATGCCCAGGCCCAGTTGTGCCAGCGAGCTCGGCAGGCCGGTGGCCGCGAGGGCCTGGCCAATACCGACGAAGCTCAGGCTGCCGGAGTCGGCGTAGAGCAGGGCCATGCCGAACAACAGGAAGGCGGAACCGGCGGCCGACAGCACCATGTACTTGATGCCGGCTTCCAGTGAACGCTTGTTGAAGAAGGCATAGGCCACCAGACCGTAGACCGGTACCGAGAGCAGTTCCAGACCGATGAACAACCCGGCCAGGTGCTGCGCGCTGACCAGGACCAGGCCGCCGAGGGCGGACATCAGGATCAGCAGGTAAAGTTCTTCACGGTTGCCCGGGTAACCCGAACCCCCATCGCCAAGGTAGGCGTGGGCGAGAGTTACGCAGGCCAGGGTGGCGACCAGGATCAGCGCCATGTACAGGCAGGCGAAGCTATCGATCTGCAGCAATGGGGTCACGGCCAGAGGCGCAACTTTCAGGGCTGGCAGGATCGACAGCAGCGCCAGGTTCAGACCTGCCACGGAAATCAGGAAGGTCTGCGAGTGGTTACGGCGCCAGGCAATCGCCAGCATCACCACGATGATCGTGATGGTGGTGATCAACAGCGGCGCCAGCGCGATAAAGTGTTGAGTCGTGAATTCCATAGCGCTCTTACCGGGCCGAAGCGAGTTGAGTGAAGGCGGTACTGAGCCATTGCTGCACGCCATGCATCGTGGCGGCAGAGGTATCGAGGAACGGTTGCGGGTATACGCCGAGGTAAATCAGCAGTACCGCAAGGCCCAGCACCATGATCAGTTCGCGAGCATCCATGCCATGCAGCACCGCGTCCGATTTGGACGGGCCGAAGTAGGCACGGTGAATCATGATCAGCGAGTACACCGAACCGAACACCAGGCCGGTCGTGGCAATCGATGTGATCCATGGAGCGCTGGCGAACGTGCCGAGCAGGATCAGGAACTCGCCCACAAAGTTACCCGTACCCGGCAAGCCCAGGGACGCGGCAGCAAAGAACAGGCTGATGGCGGGCAGGTAGGCGATCTTCGACCACAGGCCACCCATCTGGCGCATGTCGCGGGTATGGGTGCGCTCGTACAACTGGCCGCTGAGGATAAAGAGCGCGGCTGCCGAGACACCGTGCGCCAGCATCTGCATCACTGCGCCCTGCAGCGCGAGCTGGCTGCCGGAATAGATGCCGATCAGCACGAAGCCCATGTGGGAAACGGACGAGAAGGCAATCAGACGCTTGATGTCGGTTTGCGCGAACGCCAGGAATGCGCCGTAGAAAATCCCGATCAGACCCAGGGTCATGGCGATCGGCGCGAACTCGGCCGAGGCATTCGGGAACAGCGGCAAGGCGAAACGCAGCAGGCCGTAGGCGGCCGTTTTCAACAGGATACCGGCCAGGTCGACCGAACCTGCGGTTGGCGCCTGGGCGTGAGCATCAGGCAACCAGGAGTGGAACGGCACGACTGGCAGCTTCACCGCGAAGGCAATGAAGAAGCCCAGCATCAGGATGTACTCGGTGGTGAGCGACATCTTGGTTTTCAACAGGTCGGCGTAGTTGAACGTGATCACGCCGGTGTTGTTGAAGTTGACCAGTACCAGACCGAGGATCGCCACCAACATGATCAGGCCGGAAGCCTGGGTGAAGATGAAGAACTTGGTCGCCGCGTAGATCCGGGTTTTCTTGCCGTCCGAAGAACTGTGACCCCAGAGCGCGATGAGGAAGTACATCGGCACCAGCATCATTTCCCAGAAGAAGAAGAACATGAACAGGTCGAGGGCGAGGAACACGCCGACGACACCGCCCAGGATCCACATCAGGTTCAGGTGGAAGAAGCCAACGTGTCGCTGGATCTCTTTCCACGAGCACAGTACCGAGAGGATACCCAGCAGGCCGGTCAGCAGGATCATCAACAGCGACAGGCCGTCGAGGGCCAGGTGCACGCTGATGCCGAAACGCTGGATCCAGGTGTGCTTGAACTCAAGCGCCCAGGTTGGATCGGCGCCAGGCGCCGGGGCAAATGAATAGTTGCCGGTTGCCCACAGCCAGAGGCCAAGAGCGAGCAACAGGGACATGGTGATCAGCGCAATCCAGCGCGGGAGGGTAGCGCCGAAGCGCTCAGCCATCCAGCACAGCAGGCCGCCGATGAAGGGGATCAGGATTAGCCAAGGCAGAATCATGACGGGCTCAATTCCTTTCGCAAGTTCGCAAGGTTCATATTCAGACCGCTACCAGCACAATGGCGCCGATGACCAGCACGGAGCCGGCTGCCATCGAGGCCGCGTACCAACGCAGTTGACCGGTTTCGGTACGGCTCAAGGCGGTGTGACCGCCCTTGGCCATACGCGGGATCAGGCCTATGGTCTGGTCCAGCGGGTCTTTGCGCAGCACGTGGCTGATCGCCAGGTATGGCTTGACGAACAGTTTGTCGTAGATCCAGTCGAAGCCCCAGGCAGCGAACCACCAGGCCGAAAGGAAGCGGCCAATGCCGCTGTTGGCGATTGCAGTAACGAAACGACGCTTGCCGAGGAACAGCAGCGCGGCCAGCAGGATACCGGCCAGGGCGATGGCGCCCGAGGCGATTTCCAGACTGTGCTTGGCTTCGCCGCCGGCATGGCCGACGCTTTGCGGCAACACACCGTGCAGTGGCGGAACGATCATCGCGCCGATGGCGGTGGACAATACGATCAACACCGACAGGGGCAGCCAGTGGGCGATGCCATGACCGGCGTGGGCTTCAGTCTTCGCTTCACCGTGGAACGCGATGAAGATCAGGCGGAAGGTGTACAGCGAGGTCATGAACGCGCCGACCAGACCTGCATACAGCAGACCGTGGTTGCCGCTGGCAAACGCTTCCCAGAGGATTTCGTCCTTGGAGTAGAAGCCTGCGGTCACCAGTGGCAGGGCCGACAAGGCCGCGCCGCCGACGATGAAGCTGGCATAGGCCAGTGGCAGTTTTTTCCACAGGCCGCCCATCTTGAAGATGTTCTGCTCGTGGTGGCAGGCAACAATCACCGCACCGGAAGCGAGGAACAGCAGCGCCTTGAAGAAGGCGTGGGTCATCAGGTGGAAGATCGCGCCATCCCAGGCACCAACGCCCAACGCCAGGAACATGTAGCCGATCTGGCTCATGGTCGAGTAGGCGAGGATGCGTTTGATGTCGGTTTGCACCAGTGCGGCAAAACCGGCCAGCACCAGGGTCACACCGCCGACGATGCCGACCAGTTGCAGGATGTCCGGGGCCAGTGCAAACAGGCCGTGGGTACGGGCAATCAGGTAGACACCGGCGGTGACCATGGTCGCGGCGTGGATCAGTGCCGAAACCGGAGTCGGACCGGCCATCGCGTCCGCCAGCCAGGTTTGCAGTGGCAGTTGCGCGGATTTACCCACGGCGCCACCCAGCAGCATCAGGGTCGCCAGGACGATCCAGAAATCACCGACCTGGAACTTCTGCGGTGCCAGTACCAGCAGCTCCTGGACATTGAGCGTGCCCAGTTGCACGAACAGGATGAACAGGCCGATGGCCATGAACACGTCGCCGATGCGGGTCACGATAAAGGCCTTGAGTGCCGCGTTTCCGTTGTTGCGGTTGCTGTAGTAGAAACCGATCAACAGGTACGAGCACAGGCCCACGCCTTCCCAGCCGAAGTACAGGAACAACAGGTTATCGCCCAGGATCAGGAACAGCATGCTGGCGATAAACAGGTTGGTGTAGGCGAAGAAGCGCGAGTAACCGTCTTCACCGCGCATGTACCAGGAGGCGAACAGGTGAATCAGGAAACCGACGCCCACTACCACGCCGAGCATGGTTACGGACAGGCCATCCAGGTACAGGGCGAAGTTCGGCGTGAAGCCTTCAACCGCCATCCACTGCCACAACACCTGGGTGTAGTGGCCGCCTTCCGGCGGGGCGACGTTGAATTGCCAGATCACGTAGGCCGTGACGATGGCAGACAGGCCGATGGAGCCGACGCCGATCAGCGCCGAAAGGTTTTCCGAAAAGCGTCCCCGGGAGAACGACAGCAGCAGGAAACCGATGAGAGGGAATACGAAAGTCAGATAGAGAAGATTCATCCGCGCATCTCGCTGGCAGCGTCGATATCGAGAGTGTGGAAGCGGCGATACAGCTGCAACAGAATCGCCAGGCCAATACTGGCCTCGGCGGCTGCCAGGCTGATCACCAGGATGAACATGATCTGTCCATCCGGCTGGCCCCAGCGGCTACCGGCGACGATGAACGCCAACGCGGAGGCATTCATCATGACCTCCAGGCTCATCAGCACGAAGAGTATGTTGCGGCGGACCATCAGGCCGACCAGACCGAGGCAGAACAGGATGCCGGCAACCGCCAGACCATGCTCCAAAGGGATAGCAGGCATCGTCATTGCTCCTTGGCTTCGTTACGGCCCAAGTGGAACGCCGTGACGGCTGCAGCGAGCAGCAGCATCGAGGCGAGTTCAACCACCAGCAGGTAAGGACCGAACAGGCTGATGCCTACGGCCTTGGCGTCTACGGTGGTGTGGCCGATGGCCTGGCCGCTCTGGTGGGCGAACAGCACATACAGCAGCTCAGCCAGCAGCAGGGCGCCGAGGATGGTCGGGCCGAGCCAGATGCCAGGCTTGAGCCAGACGCGCTCCTGCTGAACCGAGGCCGGGCCAAGGTTGAGCATCATCACCACGAACACGAACAGCACCATGATGGCGCCAGCGTAGGCGATCACTTCCAGGACACCGGCAAACGGTGCGCCGAGGGCGAAGAACGTCATGGCCACGGCGATCAGCGAAATGATCAGGTAGAGCAGGGCGTGCACGGGGTTGGTGTGAGTGATCACGCGAAGCGTGGACACCACAGCGATACCCGATGCGAAATAGAAAGCGAATTCCATCTTTCTTCCTTAAGGCAGCAAGCTCTTCACGTTGATCGGTTCGGCTTCATTTTGCGCGGCGCCCTTGGGCTTACCGGCAATGGCCATACCTGCAACACGATAGAAGTTGTAATCAGGGTTTTTGCCGGGGCCGGAGATCAGCAGATCTTCTTTCTCGTAAACCAGGTCCTGACGTTTGAACTCGGCCATCTCGAAATCCGGTGTCAGCTGGATCGCGGTGGTCGGGCAGGCTTCCTCGCAGAGGCCGCAGAAAATGCAGCGCGAGAAGTTGATGCGGAAGAACTCCGGGTACCAGCGACCGTCATCGGTTTCAGCTTTCTGCAGCGAGATGCAACCGACCGGGCACGCCACGGCGCACAGGTTGCAGGCTACGCAACGCTCTTCGCCATCTGGGTCACGAGTCAGGACGATACGGCCACGGTAGCGCGGCGGCAGGTAGACCTGCTCTTCCGGGTACTGCAGCGTGTCACGCTTGCGGAAGGCATGGCCGAAGATCATCACCAGGCTGCGAAGCTGGGTGAAGAAGCCATGCACGATGTCAAAAATGTACTTCATGATTCTCTATCCTCACTGAGCCGCGACGGCGGGCGTGTTGAGCAACACGATCGCAGCGGTCACCAGCATGTTGACGAGGGTCAGCGGCAGGCAGAACTTCCAGCTGAAATCCATCACTTGGTCATACCGTGGGCGCGGAATCGAGGCGCGCAGCAGGATGAAGATCATGATGAAGAACGCGGTTTTCAGCGCGAACCAGATGAACGGGATCTGCGGCAGAATACCGAACGGGCCATGCCAGCCACCGAAGAACAAGGTCACCAGCAGCGCCGAAATCAACACGATGCCGATGTACTCGCCAACGAAGAACATGCCCCATTTCATGCCGGCGTATTCAATGTGGTAACCGTCGGCCAGTTCCTGCTCCGCTTCGGGCTGGTCGAACGGGTGACGGTGAGTCACGGCGACGCCGGCGATGAAGAAGGTCAGGAAGCCGAAGATCTGCGGAATGATGAACCACAGGTTCTGCGCTTGATATTCGACGATGTCGCGCATATTGAACGAGCCGACCTGGATCACGATGCCCATTAGCGACAGGCCCATGAACACTTCGTACGACACGGTCTGCGCCGAGGCCCGCAAGCTGCCCAGCAGGGCGAACTTGTTGTTACTCGACCAGCCGGCGAACAACACCGCGTAAACCGACAGGCCAGCCATGGCGAAGAAGAACAGGATGCCGATGTTGATGTCCGCCACGCCCCAGGTCGGGGTGATCGGGATGATCGCGAAGGCAATCAGCAGGGCGCTCATGGCCACGACCGGTGCCAGGGTGAAGATCATCTTGTCGGCGAACGGCGGAGTCCAGTCTTCCTTGAAGAACATCTTGATCATGTCGGCCGCGATCTGGAACGCGCCGAACGGGCCGACGCGGTTCGGACCATAACGGTCCTGCCAGAGGGCGAGCAAACGACGCTCGACCCAGCTCAGCAGCGCGCCGCACACCACCACGGCGAGCAGAATCACGATGGCCTTGAGGACCGCGATGATCACGTCAATCACTTCAGGCGTGAACCAGGTCATTGAGCTGCCTCCTGCAGACCGTCAACGGATTTGCCGAAGATCGCCGGAGGGATCCCGGCTATACCTGCTGGCAATGCAACCAGACCGGCACCCAGTTCTTCGTTGATTCGCAGTGGCAGACGCAGGGTCTGGCCGGCTACGTTCAAGCTGAGCAAGGCGCCCTCGTTGACACCCAGGCGATCGGCTTCGGATTTGGCCAAAGCGACATAAGCAGCCGGAATCCGCTCTTGAACCGGCGCGGCCTTGGAAGAGTTTTCTTCGCTGCCGAACAGGTGGAAGAACGGCACGACCTGCCAGGTACCCGGAGCCGGGTTGAATGCACGCGGTACAGCGGCGAACCAGTTCAACGCATCACCGGTGCTTTCGATCAGGCGGGTGCCCGGGTCGCCAGCGCGGATGTGACCACCAACTTCGTCCTGGAACTTGTTCCAGGCTTGCGGCGAGTTCCAGCCCGGGGACCAGGCGAATGGCACTTGCTGACGCGGTTCGACCGAGCCCGAGTATCCTTCCATCGAGAAGTTGAACGCGGTGTCGTTGTCTTGCGGCGTACGCGGTTCGTGCACGCTGATGTCGGCGCGCATGGCGGTACGACCGGAGTAACGCAGCGGTTCACGAGCCAGTTTCATGCCCTTGATGCGGAACGCGGCGGACGGTGCGGCATCGACGATACGGTTCAGTTGCGGCGTGCTCGCAGCAACGGCAGCGGTAACGTGGTCCAGCTGGGTCCAGTCGATCGGCTGGTTCAGCAGGGTGGCACGCAGGGCATGCAGCCAGCGCCAGCCTTCGTGGACCAGGATGCTCGCGTCCATATACTTCGGATCGAACACCTGGAAGAAGCGCTGGGCGCGGCCTTCCTGGCTGACCAGGGTGCCGTCGCCTTCAGCAAAGCTGGCAGCGGGCAGCACCAGGTGTGCACGATCGCTGGTGGCGGTCTTCTGGTGGTCGGCGACGATCAGCACTTTCGCCGCGTTCAGGGCAGCATCGACCAGCGCCTTGTCGGTACGGGTGTACAGATCGTTTTCCAGCACGACCAGTGCGTCGGCCTGGCCATCGATCACGGCCTGCAGCGCTTCGTCGACCGAGTTGCCACCCAGCATGGCCAGGCCGAGGCTGTTGGCCTCTGGCACGATCAGGCTGATGGAACCGTTCTTTTCGCGCAGCTTCAGCGCTTTGGCGATGTTGGCAGCAGCTTGGATCAGTGCCTTGGAACCCAGGGAGGTGCCGGCGATGATCAGTGGACGCTTGGCCGCAAGCAGGGCGTCGGCAATGCGTTGGGCCAGTTCGAGGGCTTCGGTGTCGAGGCCTTCAACTGCTGGAGCGCTGGCGTCGAGGGCATGAGCCACGGCGAAACCGATGCGCGCCAGATCGTCTGGAGCGGCGTGGACGCACTCTTCGGCGATATCGTCGAGCTTGGTTTCAGCCAGGCTGGCGATGAACAGCGGGTTCAGCGCGTGCTGGCCGATGTTCTTCACGGCGGCGTCGAGCCAGGGCTGGACGCGCATGGCGTCGGCCATGTCTTCAGCCTTGCCCTTGACTGACTGACGCAGGGACAGTGCCATACGGGCAGCGGTCTGGGTCAGGTCTTCACCGAGGACGAAGATCGCATCGTGGTCTTCGATGTCGCGCATGTTCGGGATCGGCAGCGGGCTGTCTTTAAGCACCTGCATGACCAGGCGAATGCGTTCCAGCTCGGCGGCTTCGATACCGGAGTAGAAGTGCTCGGCGCCGACCAGTTCGCGCAACGCGTAGTTGCTCTCGAGGCTGGCACGGGGCGAACCGATACCGACGATGTTGCGACCGCGCAGCAGGTCAGCGGCTTTATCCAGCGCTTCGTCGAGGCTCAGCTTGGCGCCATTGGCCAGCAAAGGCTGACGCGGGCGGTCTTCGCGGTTGACGTAGCCATAGCCGAAACGGCCACGGTCGCACAGGAAGTACTGGTTGACCGAACCGTTGAAGCGGTTTTCGATGCGACGCAGTTCACCGTAGCGCTCGCCCGGGGAGATGTTGCAACCGCTGGAGCAACCATGGCAGATGCTCGGCGAGAACTGCATGTCCCACTTGCGGTTGTAGCGCTCGGAGTGAGTCTTGTCGGTGAACACACCGGTCGGGCAGACCTCGGTGAGGTTACCGGAGAACTCGCTTTCCAGGGTGCCGTCTTCAACGCGACCGAAGTACACGTTGTCGTGGGCGCCGAATACGCCGAGGTCGGTGCCGCCGGCGTAATCCTTATAGAAGCGCACGCAGCGGTAGCAAGCGATGCAGCGGTTCATTTCGTGGGAAATGAACGGGCCCAGTTGCTGGTTCTGGTGGGTACGCTTGGTGAAGCGGTAGCGGCGCTCATTGTGGCCGGTCATCACCGTCATGTCTTGCAGGTGGCAGTGACCGCCTTCCTCACAGACCGGGCAGTCGTGAGGGTGGTTGGTCATCAGCCATTCGACGACGCTGGCGCGAAACACTTTCGCTTCTTCGTCTTCGATGGAGATCCAGCTGCCGTCGGTGGCCGGCGTCATGCAGGACATGACGATCCGACCACGGGTATCGTTGGCGTCGGTGTACTGCTTGACCGCGCACTGGCGGCAAGCGCCAACGCTGCCTAGGGCGGGGTGCCAGCAGAAATACGGAATATCGAGGCCTAGCGACAGACATGCCTGTAACAGGTTGTCTGCCCCGTCGACTTCGAGCTCTTTGCCGTCTACGTGGATAGTGGCCATGGTTCAAAGTTCTTCGTTGGCCCGGTGTCAGCGGGCGTGGCTAATGGAATCTTGTTATTCGCGTGAATCAACACAGCCGTTCAAGGCGTCATCACACGAAAAGCTGCGGGCACGGGCCCTTCGCCTTTTTAAGCGTTTACGCGCCGATTACGATCGGCCGTGCCAGAGGCGGGACGACGGCGCTGACAGGCGCGATGCCGGCTTCGAACTCATGGCGGAAATATTTGATTGCGCTGCCCAACGGCTCCACGGCGCCCGGTGCGTGAGCACAGAAGGTCTTGCCCGGGCCGAGGAAACCGACCAGACCCAGCAGGGTCTCGATGTCGCCGGCTTGCCCTTCACCGTTCTCGATCGCGCGCAGCAGCTTGACGCTCCACGGCAAACCGTCACGGCACGGGGTGCAGAAACCGCACGACTCACGGGAGAAGAACTCTTCCATGTTGCGCAGCAGGGACACCATGTTGACGCTGTCGTCCACCGCCATGGCCAGGCCGGTACCCATGCGGGTGCCCACTTTGGCGATGCCGCCGGCGTACATTTGTGCGTCCAGATGTTCCGGCAACAGGAAACCGGTACCGGCACCGCCCGGCTGCCAGGCTTTGAGCTTGAAGCCGTCGCGCATGCCACCGGCGTAGTCTTCGAACAACTCGCGCCCGGTGACGCCGAACGGCAATTCCCACAGGCCCGGGTTCTTGACCTTGCCGGAGAAGCCCATGAGCTTGGTGCCCATGTCTTCACTGCCCGCGCGAGCCAACGATTTGTACCAGTCCACGCCGTCGCCGATGATCGCCGGCACGTTGCACAGGGTTTCAACGTTGTTCACGCAAGTCGGCTTGCCCCACACGCCCACGGCGGCAGGGAAGGGCGGCTTGGAGCGCGGGTTGGCGCGGCGGCCTTCGAGGGAGTTGATCAGTGCGGTTTCTTCACCGCAGATGTAACGCCCGGCACCGGTGTGGACGAACAGCTCGAAATCAAAACCCGAACCCAGGATGTTCTTGCCCAGAAGGCCTGCAGCCTTGGCTTCTTCCACGGCACGGTTGAGGTGCTTGGCGGCGGTGGTGTATTCGCCACGCAGGAAGATGTAGCCACGGTAGGTTTTCAGCGCGCGAGCACTGATCAGCATGCCTTCGATCAGCAGATGGGGCAGCTGCTCCATCAGCATGCGGTCTTTCCAGGTGTTCGGCTCCATTTCATCCGCGTTGCACAGCAGGTAGCGGATGTTGATGGATTCGTCTTTGGGCATCAGGCCCCACTTCACGCCCGTGGGGAAGCCTGCACCGCCGCGACCCTTCAGGCCGGCGTCTTTCACGGTCTGGACGATGTCGTCCTGGGCCATGTCGGCGAAGGCCTTGCGCGCAGCGGCATAACCGTTCTTGGCCTGGTACTCGTCGAGCCAGACGGCTTCGCCGTCGTCACGCAGGCGCCAGGTCAGCGGGTGAGTCTCGGCCGACCGCTTGATGCGGTTGGCAGGACCAAAGGAAGTCAGGGTCATACGTAGCCCTCGAGCAATTTGGCAACGCCTGCTGGCTGCACATCACCGAAAGTGTCGTCGTCGATCATCAACGCCGGCGCCTTGTCGCAGTTGCCGAGGCAGCAGACCGGCAGCAGGGTGAAACGACCGTCGGCGGTGGTCTGACCCAGGCCGATGCCGAGCTTGCTCTGGATTTCGCTGACCACAGACTCGTGGCCGCCGATGTAGCAGACCATGCTGTCGCAGACGCGGATGATGTGGCGGCCCACCGGCTGACGGAAGATCTGGCTATAGAACGTCGCCACGCCTTCTACGTCGCTGGCCGGGATGCCGAGGATTTCGCCGATGGCGTACAGGGCGCCATCGGGCACCCAGCCACGTTCCTTCTGGACGATCTTCAGGGCTTCGATCGACGCCGCGCGCGGGTCTTCGTAGTGATGCAGCTCGTGCTCGATGGCCGAGCGCTCGGTTTCGCTCAGGGCGAAACGGTCTGTCTGGATAAGCGTGCTGTTCATGCTTAGCGGTCCACGTCGGCCATAACGAAATCGATACTACCCAGGTACGCAATCAAGTCCGCGACCATCTCGCCTTTGATCACCGAAGGGATCTGTTGCAAGTGCGGGAAGCTTGGGGTGCGAATCCGGGTGCGGTAGCTCATGGTGCCGCCATCGCTCGTCAGGTAATAACTGTTGATGCCCTTGGTCGCTTCGATCATCTGGAAGGATTCGTTGGCCGGCATGACCGGGCCCCACGAAACCTGCAGGAAGTGCGTGATCAGGGTCTCGATGTGCTGCAGGGTGCGCTCTTTCGGTGGCGGCGTCGTCAGCGGGTGATCCGCCTTGTACGGGCCTTCCGGCATGTTGCGCATGCACTGCTCGATGATCTTGATGCTCTGGCGCATTTCTTCGACGCGCACGATGCAACGGTCGTAGGCATCGCCATTGGCGGCCAGCGGCACTTCGAATTCGAAGTTCTCGTAGCCGGAGTACGGACGTGCTTTACGCAGGTCGAAGTCGCAACCGGTCGAACGCAAGCCTGCACCGGTGACGCCCCATTCAAAGGCTTCCTTGGTGTTGTAGGCGGCGACGCCGATGGTCCGGCCTTTGAGGATGCTGTTGTCGAGTGCGGCTTTCTGGTATTCGTCCAGGCGCTTTGGCATCCATTCGACGAAGTCTTTCACCAGTTTTTCCCAGCCGCGTGGCAGGTCGTGAGCGACACCACCGATGCGGTACCAGGCCGGGTGCAGACGGAAACCGGTAATGGCTTCGATCACCGTGTACGCCTTCTGACGGTCGGTGAACGTGAAGAACACCGGGGTCATGGCGCCGACGTCCTGGATGTAGGTGCCCAGGAACAGCAGGTGGCTGGTGATCCGGAAGAACTCGGCCATCATGATGCGGATGACGTCGACCTTCTCGGGCACCTTGATGCCGGCCAGCTTCTCGACCGAGAGCACGTACGGCAGGTTGTTCATCACGCCGCCGAGGTAGTCGATACGGTCGGTGTACGGAATGAAGCTGTGCCAGGACTGACGCTCGGCCATCTTCTCGGCACCACGGTGGTGGTAACCGACGTCCGGCACGCAGTCGACGATCTCTTCACCGTCCAGCTGCAGGATGATGCGGAAGGCACCGTGAGCAGAAGGGTGGTTCGGGCCGAGGTTGAGGAACATGTAGTCCTCGTTCGCACCTGAACGCTTCATGCCCCAGTCTTCAGGCTTGAAGCGCGCAGCTTCTTCCTCAAGCTGTTGCTTGGCCAGGGTCAGGGTGAACGGGTCGAACTCGGTGGCGCGCGCCGGGAAGTCCTTGCGCAGCGGGTGACCTTCCCAGGTCGGCGGCATCATGATGCGGGTCAGGTGCGGGTGGCCGGGGAAGTCGATGCCGAACATGTCCCAGACTTCGCGCTCGTACCAGTTGGCGTTCGGCCAGATGCCGGTGACGGTCGGTACGCTGAGGTCGCTCTCGGACAAGGCCACCTTGATCATCACGTCACTGTTACGTTCGATCGACATCAGGTGATAGAACACGGTGAAGTCGACGCCGCTTGGCAGCCCTTGACGCTTGGTGCGCAGACGCTCGTCCACGCCGTGCAGGTCATAGAGCATGACGTACGGCTTGGGCAGGTTGCGCAGGAAGCTCAGGACTTCGACAAGTTTGGCGCGGGCAACCCAAAGCACCGGCATGCCGGTGCGGGTCGGCTGGGCGGTGAACGCCTCGGGGCCAAAACGGTTGTTCAGTTCGACGACCACATCCTGGTCGTCTGCCTTGTAAGGCGGGATGTACAGAGCACTGCCTGTAGTCATGGTTATTTATCGCTTTCGGTCAACGTAAAGAATGAAGCCAGTGTCTCGTTCTATTAAAGAAGCAGATCTGGATCAGACTTCGTCGGGGCTGCGCAGGTTGGTGACTGCGATTCGCTGTTCGCGGCGCTGTTCCTTTTGCGAAGGCATCTCGGCGCGGTACACGCCTTGATCACCGACGACCCAGGAAAGCGGACGACGCTCCTGTCCAATCGACTCCTGCAACAGCATCAAGCCTTGCAGGAAAGCTTCAGGGCGGGGCGGGCAGCCAGGCACGTAGACGTCCACGGGCAGGAACTTGTCCACCCCTTGAACGACGGAGTAGATGTCGTACATGCCACCGGAGTTGGCGCACGAACCCATGGAGATAACCCATTTAGGCTCGAGCATTTGCTCGTAGAGACGCTGAATGATCGGCGCCATCTTGATGAAGCAGGTACCGGCGATAACCATGAAATCCGCCTGGCGCGGTGATGCCCGGATAACCTCGGCGCCAAAGCGCGCGATGTCGTGGGGCGCCGTGAAGGCGGTGGTCATTTCCACGTAGCAGCACGAAAGACCGAAGTTGTACGGCCACAGGGAGTTCTTGCGCCCCCAGTTGATCGTGCCGTTAAGCACGTCTTCGAGCTTGCCCATGAAGATGTTTTTGTGGACTTGATCTTCTAACGGATCGGAAACGGTTTCCCGCTCGCCAATCGGATACTGCTCGTTAGGAGCATCGGGGTCGATCCTGGTGAGATTGTATTGCATTGCCAAAGCCTCATTGTTTCAGCTTCGCCTGCCGCTTGCGACGAGCTTCCGGAGCCCAGTCAAGGGCGCCCACTCGGAACAGGTAGACAAGACCTGCCAACAGAATTGCTATGAAAACGAGAGCTTCGACGAATCCGGTCCAGCCGCTTTCGCGGACGGACACAGACCAGGCAAAGAGAAAGAGGGCTTCGATATCGAAGATCACGAAGAGCATCGCGACCAGATAGAATTTGGCTGAGAGCCGCAAGCGGGCGCCACCTGTAGGTAGCATGCCCGACTCGAACGGTTCGTTTTTGCTGCGGCCCCAGGCTTTTGACCCAAGGAGGCTGGAGACACCGAGCATGAAGGCGCAGAGGCCGACAACGCCCAGAAGGAAAATGGCAAAGCCCCAGTTGTGGGCCATGAGTCCTGTCGCTTCGGGCATGCTGGAAATCCTTAACAGAGAGCAAAGGTCTCTGAGCTTGAAAAAGAAACAACGCAGTGACGATATGTCGCAGCAATCAATCCCGCTGATTTTATGGCACAACACCGTGCAAGTAAAATTCAGATAGCGAAATTATTGATAGGAATAAGGACATAGCGTGCCTTAAAGGCCTCGCAGCCCATGCATAGCGGGCATTAGGCGACTTTCAATCAATTATGTTTTACAGGTGATGCAATGAATTCAACAGCTTGTAAATGATAATCACTATTGTTTGCCGGCGGTTATACGATTTCAATGAGCGGTTTCTGTGTTCAAGGTGCCATTTTGGGCGGGTCCATTGACCTCTTCATGGTGCTGCTCTTTTTTGTCGCCTGATCCTCCTTCTGGCTTCGATGAGAACGAGGGAAAGCCCTTCCGTGGGGTGCCGTTGGCGCGTGTACTTATCAGGCGATAACAGTCTTGTGGTGTGGGGGGTTGTAGGAAATCTCGTACTTTTCGTATGTTTTTGCTTTTACTGCAGCGGCATTCTGGGTTTTTTCAATCCAACGAAGACGTCCAGTGCTTATCACCTTGCAGCGAACTACCCTTTCCTTGTTGATTGCCAGTCAGTTGACGTTCGGCGTCATGAACGTGTCGGCGAACGAAAGCTCTGCCTTGGCACCGTCCACTGCCGAGCTCGTGCCGCCCTCTGCAGCGACGGCCATGAGCGCCATCGCCGCTTCTGGCACTTATGAGCATCCTAAACTATGGGAAGAAGCCACAACGATCGGCGCCATTCACAAATACACATATGAGGGAAAAAACTTTTTCTTCGCGGCGAAATTCGATGGCAATGCGAGTGATCATAATTGGTTTTTTCCGACGGGGCCCTACAGTAACGATTACTGGGAGTTCAAAGGGGCTCATGCCGGCACCGCTGCTGACCCGAAAGAATCGAATGAGTTGACCTACGTTGGGGCCATTCATAAGAGAGTTATCAATGGCGGTAATTTATACTTTTCGTCAAGGTTTAATGGTATTGCAGGCGAGGTATCATATCCGACAGGCCCCTTCAGCAATATTCTTTGGGATTTCAAAGGGACCCTTGCCGGTTCCTACGCTGAGCCCAAAGACTTGACCGATCAGACCTATGTCGGTGCGATACATCAACATTCCAAAGGTGACAGTTCTTATTTTATCTCAAAATTTGACGGCGTTCCAAAGGATGGTTATCGCAATTATCCGACAGGTAAAAAATCCAATGATCACTGGACCTATGCTGGCACACCTTCTTATATCGTGATGACCTCGGACCCGCAGTATCCTTGGACCGATAAAAAGGAAGACGAGAAGGGTAACGAAAAGGAGCTTTCAGCAGCGTATATCCATGCACAGTATCGTGACGTTAACTCGTTCAGGAGCAGTCATCCCGCACTCGATATTCCAGTATATGTCAATGGTGATATCACAGCTTTCGGTCATGGGGACCAGCTAAGCTTTATGAAGAAAAGGTTTAAAGAGTACTTCAATAACAAGGTCTATTTGGGGTTGGGTAATCACGACTATGAAAATAATGTTAACGACTGTGCTAATAATGGGTGTGCCAGAGACAGTGTTCTGACTTACCTGAGAATGACAAAAAATTTAATAGCGAGAGGCAATATTGATTATAGGTCCAGTACTGGCGCCGGAAAGTTCAGGGAAAGCTACGCTGGCAGTTTTGCCCATTCAGAGTGGCATAATAATTTACACGTAGTACAGGCCAATAATTATCCAGTCTATGCAACCAAATTTGAGACGGGGGTGTCACATGTTAATAAGAAACAATTTAACATTAACTCATCCTGGAATTTTATCGATAACAAGATGGCGTTCGCCAGCAACTGGGGCAAGGTCAATATCCTCGTTACCCATAAGCCTAATGGTTGGAAGAACTTTAGCGCCGCCGACGCCGAAGCATTCAGGGCGATGATGAAAAAACATAAGGTGGCTGCTGTCTTTGCCGGTCACTTCCATGAGGACCACGGTATTTACGATAATGCTAATTACTTCGGCGATACCCCGGTGTTCCTTAGCGGTTCGGCGTCCTACGAAACTTACCTGATTGTTGAAAGCGTTCGCGAACAGAAGAAATTGCGAGTCTTCTCGGTACGTAACAATAATCACAAAGCCAAGACCCTGCTCCAGGAAATTGATTACTGAGTCTGGCTCTGGCGCAGCCTTGCGCGTCTGTATCTGTGTGCGCAACGCTGCCATGGTTTGTTGAATTGCGGGCAAAAAAACGCCCCGAGCAAGTCGGGGCGTCAGAGGTGCAGCGCTGCGGTTAGCTTTCCATTCGGCCCGCAGCGGCTGTTATTTCAGGCGAAGCAGATCAGTGGAACTGTTCTTCTTCGGTCGAGCCGGTCAGCGCGGTAACCGAAGACGAACCACCCTGGATTACGGTGGTCATGTCGTCGAAGTAGCCGGTGCCCACTTCCTGCTGGTGAGCCACGAAGGTGTAACCCTTGGCGGCGTCAGCGAACTCTTGCTCTTGCAGTTTCACGTAGGCAGTCATGTCGTTGCGGGCGTAGTCGTGCGCCAGGTTGAACATGCTGTGCCACATGTTGTGAATGCCGGCCAGGGTAATGAACTGGTGCTTGTAGCCCATGGCGGACAGTTCACGCTGGAACTTGGCGATGGTCGCGTCGTCCAGGTTTTTCTTCCAGTTGAAGGAAGGCGAGCAGTTGTACGACAGCAGTTGGTCCGGGTATTCCTTCTTGATCGCTTCGGCGAAGCGGCGAGCCTCGTCCAGGTCCGGCTTGGCGGTTTCGCACCAGATCAGGTCGGCGTACGGCGCGTAAGCCAGGCCGCGAGCGATGGCCTGGTCGAGGCCGGCGCGCACTTTGTAGAAGCCTTCCTGGGTACGTTCGCCAGTCACGAATGGCTGGTCGTACGGGTCGCAGTCGGAAGTCAGCAGGTCAGCGGCGTTCGCATCGGTACGGGCCAGGATGATGGTCGGTGTACCGGCCACGTCAGCAGCCAGACGAGCAGCGGTCAGCTTCTGTACGGCTTCCTGTGTAGGCACCAGTACCTTGCCGCCCATGTGGCCGCATTTTTTCACGGAAGCCAGCTGGTCTTCGAAGTGAACGCCGGCGGCGCCAGCTTCGATCATGCTCTTCATCAGCTCGTAAGCGTTCAGCACGCCACCGAAACCGGCTTCGGCGTCAGCTACGATTGGTGCGAAGTAGTCGATGTAGCCTTCGTCGCCCGGGCCTTTGCCGGCTTTCCACTGAATCTGGTCAGCACGACGGAACGAGTTGTTGATGCGTTTGACCACGGTTGGAACCGAGTCCACCGGGTACAGCGACTGGTCCGGGTACATCGATTCGGCGGAGTTGTTGTCCGCAGCTACTTGCCAGCCGGACAGGTAGATCGCCTGGATACCGGCCTTGACTTGTTGCACAGCCTGGCCGCCGGTCAGGGCGCCCATGCAGTTGACGAAATCTTTCTCAGGGCGGAAGGACGGCTTGGCACCCTGGGTCACCAGGTTCCACAGCTTCTCGGCGCCGAGTCTTGCGAAGGTGTGCTCAGGTTGAACCGAGCCACGCAGGCGGACGACGTCAGCAGCGGAGTAGGCGCGTGTCACACCTTTCCAGCGTGGGTTTTCAGCCCAGTCTTTTTCGAGGGCTGCAATTTGCTGTTCGCGTGTCAGTGCCATGGAGATAAACCTCGTCGCGTCTTTTACGGAAAGTTGTTCTGCGGTGGAAAATACGTGCGCTCGCAGACCAGAAGCTTAGGTGGTCAAGTCGGATTCGGCGGGATTGGCGACGGGATGAACGATGGGCTCGAGGGGAAGTGAGCAGGTAAGGGCGAACTGGCGAACGCATTCGGGCATCGTGGGCCCTGGTGCAGACTTCAGTGTGGAGCCGGGTTACCTAATTACGCTTCCGTCCCTCGGGACAACTTCGTTCCAGTCGGCAACCTCGTCAAACACACCTTGTGGGCGGTACAGACACGAAGCGGTTCGCGGGGTAGGTGCGAACATCGCTTCGAAGGCCCTTGCCAGGGCCCCTGATTAGCGGGAGCGAGGCCATCATGCCTTTGCTTTTTTCGATCGTCAAACGTTTTGTAGTGTTTTTTTTCAAGCACTACATCTTTGGTCTAATACGACTAATCAGTCAGTTTTCGGTGATTTAGTCCAAAGTATCGACTTTGACCCGCAGGGTCATGTCGTCCCGGCCTTGAGTCGAGTAGCTGCGGGTCAGGCCCTGTTTGTCGGCCTGGGTCTGGCGATTCACCCCGGCCAGGGTGATCCACTCGCCCAGGCGCCCCGTGACAGTTGTGTCGGTGCTTTGCACATTCACTACATCGGGACGTTCCTGGCTCATGCGGTCACGGTTGGTGCTGATATCCAGGTGAACGATATCACCGGTGACGCTGGCGGTGACGTAGAAACCCTGGGTGACATTGCGGTATTCGGTCTGGCTGCGCAAATCGCCGTAGGAGTCGCTTTGACTGCTGGTCAGCGGCACGCTTTGGCCGATCTGGATCAGCGCAGGCGCACCTTCGCTGGCCTGGATCTGCTGGATGCCACCATCACGGCTGTCGGTGCTGCGGTTGATGATGCGAGTCTGGCTCGGCCTGGCGCCGTTTACCGAGTAGCCCTGGTCAGCCTGGAAGTTGTTTTCGCTGGTGTCGACGGTGATCAGCAGGCGCTTCGGCGCGGTATCCAGCTGGCTGATCAGTGCCTTAAGTTCGTCGATCTTGCGTTGATCGGCGTTGACAATCAGCTGGTTGCCATAGGCGCTCACTTGGCCGTCCTTGCCGATGAAGTCTTGTGCCATCGGCAGCATGTCGGCGCTGGTGTGGTAGTTCAGCGGCACAATCTCGGTGGCTGCGCTGAGCGAAAAACTGCAGCTCAGCAGCAGCGTGGTGAGCAGGGTGCGTAGGGACATGTCCGTTATCTCCGCCAAATAAACAAAGCCCGTAGGAGCTGCCGAAGGCTGCGATCTTTTGATCCTGCCTTTGATTGATATTGCCAGTTTGTCGGCCTCGATAGGAGCAAGTTGAATCGCAGACAGCAAAACGCCCCGGCATCCGAGGATGGCGGGGCGTTTTGTGGTGTTGCTTCAGAAAAGATCGCAGCCTTCGGCAGCTCCTACGGATGTTCGCACAACTCTGTAGGAGCTGCCGAAGGCTGCGATCTTTTGATCTTCAGGAATGCCGAACCATGTCCACATGCGGAATCCCGGCTTCCAGGAACTCCTCACTGACCAGGCTGAAACCCAGGCGCTCATAGAACGCCGTGGCCTGCACCTGCGCGCTGAGCATCTGCCGCTTCAGTCCACGTTCCTCGGCCTCGCCGATCACCGCCTGCATCAGCGCATCACCGACCTTCAAGCCGCGCCAGTCCTTGAGCACCGACACCCGGCCGACGTGACCGTCAGGCAGGAGGCGCGCAGTGCCAATCGGAAAGTCACCCTCGAAGGCCAGGAAATGCACCGCTGTCGCGTCATCCGCATCCCATTCCAGCTCGGGCGGTACGGATTGCTCGGCGATGAACACCGTCTCACGAATGCGCCGGATCTCGGCGTTGTCCTTCTGCCAGTCTGCGACACTTACGTGAATTTTATTCATCGGCAAACCCCAGGCTTCCTTGCTTGATCAGCTCGCACAGGAGGCCGCGACCGTCGTCATCGCCCAGCCATTCGCCGAGGTTATCGATGTGCAGCGCATCGGCGGCGCAGATCAGCTTCAACAGCTCGCGCAGCTTGCCCGGCAGATAACGGCTCTGGCCGCTGGCGAACAGCAGCAGGTCGTCATCGACTTCGGACCAGGCCAGGCGCGCGCTCGGGTTGCGAATCAGTACGGCGCCCTGTTCCAGGCTGGCAAGCAGGTCGTCTTCTTCGATCTCTTCCGGGCCGACCACCAGCTCCGGGTAGCGCGGCTCGGTCATGAACTGGCCAAACCAGGTCAGCAACAGGCGCTCGTCGCTCATGTGTTCGGCCAGCAGGCCTTTAAGGCGGCCGAGGGCGTCGTGCTGGATCTGGTGCGGATCGGCGACTGGCTGGGCATCGGCGTCGGTGTAGCGCTCTTCGTCCGACAGGAACTGGCTGAGGAAGTCGGTGAAGTGGGTCAGCACTTCAGCGGCGCTTGGCGCGCGAAAGCCGACCGAGTAGGTGAGGCAATCGTCGACGGCCACGCCGCAGTGGGCCAGGCGCGGCGGCAGGTAAAGCATGTCGCCCGGTTCCAGGACCCATTCATCGGTGGCTTCGAATTCAGCCAGGATGCGCAAGTCGGCGTGCTGCAGCAGCGGGCTTTCAGAGTCGCACATCTGGCCGATTTTCCAGTTGCGCTTGCCATGGCCTTGCAGCAGGAACACGTCGTAGTTGTCGAAGTGCGGACCGACGCTGCCGCCTGGTGCGGCGAAGCTGATCATCACGTCATCGACGCGCCAGCTTGGCAGAAAGCGGAAGTTTTCCAGCAGTTCAGCGACTTCCGGGACAAACTGGTCAACGGCTTGAACCAGCAGGGTCCAGTCCTGTTCCGGCAGTTTGCTGAATTCGTCTTCGGCGAATGGGCCGCGGCGCAATTCCCAAGGGCGCTCGCCGTTTTCGATCACCAGGCGCGACTCAACTTCTTCCTCCAGCGCCAGGCCGGCCAGTTCGTCGGCGTCGATCGGGCTTTCGAAATCTGGAATCGCCTGACGGATCAGCAGCGGTTTTTTCTGCCAGTAGTCGCGCATGAACTCGCGCGCCGTGATGCCGCCCAGGAGTTGAAGAGGAATATCAGGATTCATGTGTAACCTATTGAAAAAAAGTACTTTTCAGACGGGAATAAAAACGCCCGGCGCTGCCGGGCGTTTTAAACGGGTGCAGCGGTCGATCAGATGCGCCTGGCTTGCTCTACAGCGTTGCCGATGTAGTTCGCCGGGGTAAGCAGTTTCAGCTCGGCCTTGGCGGCGGCCGGCATGTCCAGGCCATCGATGAAAGTTTGCAGCGCTTCGGGGCTGATGCCCTTGCCGCGGGTCAATTCTTTCAACTTTTCGTACGGGTTTTCGATGTTGTAGCGACGCATGACGGTCTGAATCGGCTCGGCCAATACTTCCCAGCAAGCGTCCAGGTCGGCAGCGATCTTCTGGGCGTTGAGCTCCAGTTTGCTGATGCCTTTGAGGCTGGCTTCGTACGCGATGACGCTGTGGGCGAAGCCGACACCGAGGTTGCGCAGCACGGTGGAGTCGGTCAGGTCGCGCTGCCAGCGGGAGATCGGCAGCTTGCTCGCCAGGTGCTGGAACAGTGCGTTGGCGATACCCAGGTTGCCTTCGGAGTTTTCGAAGTCGATCGGGTTGACCTTGTGCGGCATGGTCGATGAACCGATTTCGCCCGCGATGGTGCGCTGCTTGAAGTAACCCAGGGAGATGTAGCCCCAGATGTCACGGTCGAAGTCGATCAGGATGGTGTTGAAGCGCGCGATCGCGTCGAACAGCTCGGCGATGTAGTCGTGCGGTTCGATCTGCGTGGTGTACGGGTTGAAGCCCAGGCCCAGCTCGTCTTCGATGAAGGCGCGGGCGTTTTCTTCCCAGTCTATCTCGGGGTAGGCCGACAGGTGGGCGTTGTAGTTGCCCACAGCGCCGTTGATCTTGCCCAGCAATGGCACGGCGGCGACCTGGGCGATCTGGCGCTCCAGGCGGTAAACCACGTTCGCCAGCTCTTTGCCCAGAGTGGTCGGCGAGGCCGGTTGACCGTGGGTGCGCGACAGCATTGGCACGTCAGCGAAACGGATCGCCAGTTCGCGGATGGCGTCGGCGGTCTGGCGCATCAGCGGCAGCATCACGTCATCACGGCCTTCGCGCAGCATCAGGGCGTGGGACAGGTTGTTGATGTCCTCGCTGGTGCAGGCAAAGTGGATGAATTCGCTGACGGCCGCCAGTTCAGGCAGCTTGGCCGCTTGCTCTTTGAGCAGGTATTCGATGGCCTTGACGTCGTGGTTGGTGGTGCGCTCGATCTCTTTGACGCGCTCGGCGTGCTCCAGAGAGAAGTTTTCCGCCAGGGTGTTCAAGACAGCGTTGGCTTCGGCGGAGAACGCCGGTACTTCGCTGATGGCAGAGTGAGCGGCCAGGCGCTGGAGCCAGCGCACTTCGACCAGGACGCGAGCACGGATCAGGCCGTATTCGCTGAAAATAGGGCGCAGGGCCTGGGTTTTGCCGGCGTAGCGGCCGTCAACAGGGGAAACCGCAGTGAGCGAAGAAAGCTGCATGGGGTGTTCTCGGACAGTCGGGCAACGAAATGGGGCGCGTATCATACATGAAAAAATCCGCCGGTCCGTTGCCAACTGACCGGCGTATTACGCGTTACAGATCAAAATCGGTGTTGCGAGCGCTGTTCAGCTACTGCGCATCAGCGGGTAAAGCTCTTTGAGCAATTTGCGCCGGCTGATCACCAGCTGCCAGCGATGACCGCCCAACTGGCGCCACAGGCGCGCCGAACGAATTCCGGCCAGCAGCAGGGCACGGATCTTCGAAGCGTTGCTTGGCTGCTGCAGGTTGCGCATGTCGCCGTGCACCTGAATGCGCTGGCGCAAGGTGCTCAAGGTGTCCTGGTACAACGCGCCACAGGCGGCGATCACGTTTTCGTGGGCCGGGCCGAAGTGCTCGACCTGGGACTGGATCTGCGGCAGGCGCTTGCCAATCACGTCCATCAAGTCTTCGCGCTTGGCCAGCTGACGCTCCAGGCCGAGCATGGCCAGCGCGTAGCGCAGCGGTTCGCGCTGCAGTGTGCTGGGATCGCGTTCCAGGGCGCCGATCAGGGCGCGATAGCCCTCGCGAAGGTTGATGTCGTCTCCGCCGTACACTTCCAGCGTGTCCTTGGGATCACGAATCAGCAGGCTGCCCAGCATGCAGGTCAGGCCCGCTTCGGTGGTCTGGCCGGTCTTGGCGATCTTGTCCACCAGGACCGCGGCGAGGAATACCCCACCCAGCGCTGTCAGTTGCTCCTGGGTCGGGCTCATTGGACTTGGCCCTTGCTCGCGTTCTTGCTCGTCCAGGGCTCGGCTATTTCGATCACGCCGCCACCCAGGCAGATCTCACCGTCGTAGAACACCACGGACTGGCCCGGGGTGACCGCCCGTTGCGGGTCATCGAAGGTGGCGCGATAGCCGGTAGCGGTTTTTTCCAGCGTGCACGGCTGGTCGCCCTGGCGGTAACGCACCTTGGCGGTCAACTTGAGTGGCTCGCTGAGGTCGATGGGGTTGACCCAATAGATGTCCGAGGCGAGCAGGGCGCGGGAGAACAGGTATGGATGGTCATTGCCCTGGCCGACGATCAGCTCGTTATGCTCCAGGTCCTTGATCAGCACGTACCACGGCTCGTCACCGGCGTCCTTGAGGCCGCCGATGCCCAGGCCCTGGCGTTGGCCGATGGTGTGGTACATCAAGCCGTGGTGGCGCCCGATGACTTCACCTTCGGTGGTCTTGATCTCGCCGGGTTGTGCCGGCAGGTACTGCTTGAGGAAGTCGCTGAAGCGGCGCTCGCCGATAAAGCAGATCCCGGTGGAGTCTTTTTTCTTCGCGGTGGCCAGGTCGTGCTTCTCGGCGATTGCGCGCACTTCGGGTTTTTCCAGCTCGCCCACCGGGAACAGGGTCTTGGCGATCTGTTCTCCGCCCACGGCGTGCAGGAAGTAACTCTGGTCCTTGTTCGGGTCCAGGCCCTTGAGCAGCTCGGTGCGTCCATCGATGTCGCGGCGGCGCACGTAGTGACCGGTGGCGATCAGGTCGGCGCCGAGCATCATCGCGTAGTCGAGGAAGGCTTTGAATTTGATCTCGCGGTTGCACAGGATGTCCGGGTTCGGCGTGCGTCCGGCCTTGTATTCGGCCAGGAAGTGCTCGAACACGTTGTCCCAGTACTCGGCGGCGAAGTTGGCGGTGTGCAGCTTGATGCCAATCTTGTCGCAGACAGCCTGGGCGTCTGCGAGGTCGTCCATCGCGGTGCAGTATTCCGTTCCATCGTCTTCTTCCCAGTTCTTCATGAACAGGCCTTCCACCTCGTAACCCTGCTCGATCAGCAGGAGAGCGGAAACGGAAGAGTCCACGCCGCCGGACATGCCGACAATGACGCGCTTCTTTTGTATGTCAGAAGGGGCTGGATCACGCATAGGGATTCAATGAGTGTCTTGAAAAAGGACGCGATTCTAGCAGGCCCAAGGCCACAAGGCTAAAGAGAAGGACGGATCAATTCCAGGTCGAAGCGCTGACCGCCCAGATAGTCGTCGATGCAGCGGATGATCAGTTCGCTGCGCCAGTTGTCGCGCTGTCCGATTAATTCCTCGCGGGTCAACCACTTGGCGCCGATGATGCCGTCGTCCAGTTGATACTCGGGGTGGTGTTTCAGCGGCTTGGCGATGAAGCAGACTCGCTGGTAGGTCACGCCGTTGCTCGGGGCGGTGTACAGATAAATGCCCAATACCCCCGTGGGTTCGACGTCCCAGCCGGTTTCCTCGAGGGTTTCACGGATGGCAGCTTCGGTCAGGGTTTCATTCGGGTCGAGGTGACCGGCGGGCTGGTTGAGTACCGCTCGTCCGCCTTTGAGTTCTTCGACCATGAGGAAGCGACCGTTGTCTTCGACGATGGTGGCGACGGTGATGTGGGGTTTCCAGTCCATAACGCTTCCTCAGATATTGAATAATGAAACACAAACCCTGTGGGAGCTGGCTTGCCAGCGATAGCGGTGGGTCAGTCACCGTCATTGGTGAATCATAAACCGCCATCGCTGGCAAGCCAGCTCCCACAGGGGTTTGTGCCAATCATTAAGTACCGAAAACAAAAACCCCGGCACAAGGCCGGGGCTTCTTTGCATCCTTACAACCTTACACCAGCGCAGCAATCGCCGCGTTGAAGGTGTTGCTCGGGCGCATGGCCTTGCTGATCAGCTCTGCATCAGCGTGGTAGTAACCGCCGATGGCCACTGGTTGGCCCTGTACGGCGTTGAGCTCGGCAACGATGGTTGCCTCGTTCTCCGTCAGGGTCTTGGCCAGCTGGCCGAATTGCGCCTGCAGTGCTGCATCTTCAGTCTGGGCCGCCAGGGCTTGTGCCCAGTACAGCGCCAGGTAGAAGTGGCTGCCGCGGTTGTCGATGTTGCCGACTTTGCGCGATGGCGACTTGTTGTTGTCGAGGAACTGGCCAGTGGCCTGATCCAGGGTCTTGGCCAGCACCAGGGCTTTCGGGTTGTTATAAGTAACACCCAAATGCTCCAGGGAAGCAGCCAGGGCCAGGAACTCGCCCAGGGAATCCCAGCGCAGGAAGTTCTCTTCCAGCAACTGCTGAACGTGCTTCGGTGCCGAACCGCCAGCGCCGGTTTCGAACAGGCCGCCGCCATTCATCAGCGGTACGATCGACAGCATCTTGGCGCTGGTTCCCAGTTCCATGATCGGGAACAGGTCGGTCAGGTAGTCGCGCAGTACGTTACCGGTCACCGAGATGGTGTCCTTGCCTGCACGGGTACGCTCCAGGGTGAACTTCATGGCGTCGACTGGCGCCATGATCTGGATGTCCAGGCCGGACGTGTCGTGATCCTTCAGGTAAGCCTGAACTTTCTCGATCACCACGCCATCGTGGGCGCGCATCGGGTCCAGCCAGAAGATCGCTGGCGTGCTGCTGGCGCGGGCACGGTTGACGGCCAGTTTGACCCAGTCCTGGATCGGCGCGTCTTTGGTCTGGCACATGCGGAAGATGTCGCCGGCTTCAACCGCTTGCTCCAGCAGCAGGCTGCCTTTGCTGTCGGTAACGCGAACCACGCCGCTGGCCTTGACCTGGAAAGTCTTGTCGTGCGAGCCGTACTCTTCGGCTTTTTTCGCCATCAGGCCCACGTTTGGCACGCTGCCCATGGTGGTCGGATCGAAGGCACCGTTTACCTTGCAGTCTTCGATGACGGCCTGGTAGATGGTCGCGTAGCAACGATCCGGAATCACTGCCTTGGTGTCGTGCAACTGGCCATCAGTGCCCCACATCTTGCCGGAGTCACGGATCATCGCCGGCATCGAGGCGTCGACGATGACGTCGCTCGGCACGTGCAGGTTGGTGATGCCTTTGTCGGAGTTGACCATCGCCAGCGACGGACGAACGGCGTAGACCGCCTGGATGTCCGCTTCGATCGCAGCTTGCTGATCGCTAGGCAAAGCCTTGATGCGAGCGTACAGGTCACCGATGCCGTTGTTCAGGTTGAAGCCGATCTGTGCCAGCACGTCGGCGTGCTTGGCCAGTGCGTCTTTATAGAACTCGGCAACGATCTGGCCGAACATGATCGGGTCGGAGACCTTCATCATGGTGGCTTTGAGGTGAACCGACAGCAGCACGCCTTTGGCTTTGGCGTCTTCGATCTCGGCAGCAATGAAGCTGCGCAGGGCGTTCTTGCTCATGACCGCGCAATCGAGGATCTCACCGGCTTGTACGGTGGTTTTTTCCTTTAGGACGGTGGTGGTGCCGTCTTGAGCGATCAATTCGATTTTGACGGCGTCAGCGGCGTCGATCAGGGCAGCTTTTTCGCTGCCGTAGAAATCACCGGTGCTCATGTGGGCTACGTGGGACTTGGAGTCCGCAGCCCAGGCGCCCATTTTGTGCGGGTGCTTGCGCGCGTAGTTCTTGACTGACAGCGGTGCACGACGATCGGAGTTGCCTTCGCGCAGAACCGGGTTCACGGCGCTGCCCTTGATCTTGTCGTAACGCGACTTGGCGAGCTTGTCGGCGTCGCTGGTCACGGTTTCCGGGTAGTCCGGCAGTGCGAAGCCCTGGGCTTGCAGCTCTTTGATCGCGGCTTGCAGTTGCGGAACGGAAGCACTGATGTTCGGCAGCTTGATGATGTTGGCTTCAGGCGTAACGGCCAAGTCGCCCAGTTCGGCGAGGTGGTCGGCTACGGCTTTGTCACCCAATTGCTCGGGGAAGCTGGCCAGAATGCGCCCTGCAAGAGAGATATCGCGGGTTTCCACGGCGATATCAGCGGAGGCAGTGAAAGCCTCTACGATAGGCAGCAGTGAATAGGTGGCGAGGGCGGGAGCTTCGTCGGTGAAGGTATAGATGATCTTCGAGCGGGTGGGCATATTCGGATTAACTCTCTCTTCTTTGCTAAAGCGTGCGCAGAAACTCGAGGGGCGCCGGGTAAGCGCGTTCGTTCAAAGTCGTCCATGAGCCGAATGTCGAGGTTTGTGCGCGGTGATGTTGGGTGCATCAGTCGAGCGGCAAGCGGGTGGACTGCTGTAGCGGTCCTGCTTTTTCGGGCCGAAGCTCTCGCAATAGAGGGGTCGGCCGTCGTGACTCTGTGGTCAGCGGGCGGCATTATACATAGGTAGCTGGCAATCTGCCGATGGTTCATACACAACGTGTGTCGTCCATTGGTCTAAAGGTCGCAGGGGGGTGGGGGGCGTAGAGTCTTGCACCGTGCTTGAGTTTGGCGCTTTTCCCTTTGCATTCAGGCTTGTAGAACCCCAGCCGCACAGGTTTGCGGCAGATGGGTGGAACATGGGGTTTGCGCGCTGAATTAACTGGGGTACGCTCGAACCAAGCCAGATGTTCAATCCAAACAATGGAGTTCAGCATGGGATACAAGAAGATTCAGGTTCCGGCAGTCGGCGACAAAATCACCGTCAACGCGGACCATTCTCTCAATGTTCCTAACAACCCGATCATCCCCTTCATCGAAGGCGATGGTATCGGCGTTGATATCAGCCCGGTCATGATCAAGGTTGTCGATGCTGCTGTTAAGAAGGCTTACGGCGGCGATCGCAAAATTTCCTGGATGGAAGTCTACGCCGGGGAGAAAGCGACTCAGGTTTACGATCAGGACACCTGGCTACCTCAGGAAACCCTGGACGCAGTCAAGGATTACGTGGTTTCCATCAAGGGCCCCCTGACCACGCCGGTCGGCGGCGGCATTCGTTCGCTGAACGTGGCCCTGCGCCAGCAGCTGGACCTTTATGTGTGCCTGCGCCCGGTTCGCTGGTTCGAAGGCGTGCCTAGCCCGGTCAAGAAGCCAGGCGACGTCGACATGACGATCTTCCGCGAGAACTCCGAGGACATCTACGCCGGTATCGAGTGGAAAGCCGGTTCGCCGGAAGCGACCAAGGTCATCAAGTTCCTGAAAGAGGAAATGGGTGTCACCAAGATCCGTTTCGACGAAAACTGCGGTATCGGCATCAAGCCAGTCTCGCTGCAGGGCACCAAGCGCCTGGCGCGCAAGGCGCTGCAGTACGTGGTCGACAACGATCGCGACTCGCTGACCATCGTGCATAAAGGCAACATCATGAAGTTCACCGAAGGTGCCTTCAAGGAATGGGCTTACGAAGTGGCGGCTGAAGAGTTCGGCGCGACCCTGCTCGACGGCGGTCCATGGATGCAGTTCAAGAACCCGAAAACCGGCAAGAACGTCATCGTCAAGGACGCCATCGCCGATGCCATGCTCCAGCAGATCCTGCTGCGCCCGGCCGAATACGATGTGATTGCGACCCTGAACCTGAACGGTGACTACCTCTCCGACGCCCTGGCGGCCGAAGTGGGCGGCATCGGTATCGCGCCGGGTGCCAACCTGTCCGACACCATTGCCATGTTCGAAGCCACCCACGGTACTGCGCCGAAATACGCCGGCAAGGACCAGGTCAACCCGGGTTCGCTGATCCTGTCTGCAGAGATGATGCTGCGCCACATGGGCTGGACCGAAGCGGCCGACTTGATCATCAAGGGCACCAATGGCGCGATTTCCGCCAAGACCGTGACCTATGACTTCGAGCGTCTGATGGACGGCGCCACGCTGTTGTCGTCCTCGGCGTTCGGCGATGCGCTGATTTCGCACATGTAAGAAGCAACTCGTAACGAAAAACCGCCCCGCTCAAATCATGAGTTGGGCGGTTTTTTTATAACAGAAGGGTGGGTGCAAAAATCATGCAATAACGGTTTGTTGCTCGCTGGCTGCGACAACTTTCGCGCTATCCTCAGGCGCGCCGATGCTCACGGCGTGCAGGCCCTTGGGGCCCTGGATAATCTCGAACACCACAGCCTGGCCGGCCTTCAGGGTCTTGTACCCCTCCATCTGGATGGCCGAATAGTGGGCGAACAGGTCTTCGCTCTTGCCGTCTTCATTGATGAAGCCGTATCCCTTGGCGTTGTTGAACCATTTCACCTTGCCACTGACCTTGACACCTGACATACCCATATCCCTCTGCAACTGACTCCATCACTGGAGTATCATCCAGATAATCCGCAGTCGAATCTCATAAATAAGATTGACTCCGCGGACCTTTTTTACCCACTGTGGGCTCTATTGGTTGTAACACCGTTTTGCCGATAGTCAAGGTGACCGGGCAGTCGCAGTTGAAATCGTCCATAGCCGCCCCCACCACTGTATTCGCACAACTGACGAACCTTTCTTTCCATGCATGCAATCAGCCAGATTCGACTAACATTCAATCAGGATCATCCGGTTCTCCAGCAAGACAGTCCGGGGACCCACGACGACGATTCCGCAGGCATTGCTGTTCAGGAGGCAAAGCCTGCTTTACAGGCGCCACCGATGTACAAGGTGGTTTTGTTCAATGATGACTACACACCGATGGATTTCGTCGTCGAAGTGCTCGAGGTGTTTTTTAACCTGAATCGGGAGCTGGCGACCAAGGTCATGTTGGCCGTCCATACAGAAGGACGGGCAGTATGTGGAGTGTTTACCCGCGACATCGCCGAGACCAAGGCCATGCAGGTCAACCAGTACGCCAGGGAAAGCCAGCATCCGCTACTCTGTGAAATCGAGAAGGACGGTTAATCGCCGACCACTTGGGTATGAGGTGAAGCTATGTTAAACCGCGAGCTCGAAGTCACCCTCAATCTTGCCTTCAAGGAGGCTCGTTCGAAACGTCATGAATTCATGACCGTCGAACACCTCCTGCTGGCCCTATTGGATAATGAGGCTGCCGCCACCGTATTGCGTGCGTGCGGCGCCAACCTCGACAAACTCAAACATGACCTGCAGGAGTTCATTGACTCCACCACGCCACTGATCCCCGTGCATGACGAGGATCGTGAGACCCAGCCAACCCTGGGCTTCCAGCGTGTGCTGCAGCGCGCCGTGTTTCACGTACAGAGCTCGGGCAAACGCGAAGTGACCGGTGCCAACGTGCTGGTCGCCATCTTCAGTGAGCAAGAGAGTCAGGCAGTGTTCCTGCTGAAACAGCAGAGCGTTGCGCGCATCGATGTCGTCAACTACATCGCCCACGGCATCTCCAAGGTGCCCGGGCATGGCGATCACTCTGAAGGTGAGCAAGATATGCAGGACGACGAGGGCGGCGAGTCTTCTTCTTCTGGCAATCCCCTGGATGCTTATGCCAGCAACCTCAACGAGCTGGCACGCCAGGGTCGTATTGACCCGCTGGTAGGCCGCGAAATGGAAGTCGAGCGTGTCGCGCAGATCCTGGCGCGTCGTCGCAAGAACAATCCGCTGCTGGTGGGCGAGGCAGGCGTGGGTAAAACCGCGATTGCCGAAGGCCTGGCCAAGCGTATTGTCGATAACCAGGTGCCTGATCTGCTGGCCAACAGCGTGGTGTATTCGCTTGATCTGGGCGCACTGCTGGCCGGGACCAAATATCGCGGTGATTTCGAGAAGCGCTTCAAGGCGTTGCTTAATGAGCTGAAAAAACGTCCGCAGGCGATCCTGTTCATCGACGAAATCCACACCATCATTGGTGCGGGTGCCGCGTCCGGTGGCGTCATGGATGCCTCGAACCTGCTCAAGCCGCTGCTGTCTTCCGGTGATATCCGCTGCATCGGTTCGACCACGTTCCAGGAGTTCCGCGGGATCTTCGAGAAGGACCGTGCTTTGGCCCGGCGCTTCCAGAAAGTCGATGTGTCGGAGCCTTCGGTGGAAGACACCATCGGTATCCTGCGCGGCTTGAAGGGGCGTTTCGAAGCGCACCACAGCATCGAGTACAGCGATGAGGCCCTGCGTGCGGCTGCCGAACTGGCATCGCGCTACATCAATGACCGGCACATGCCGGACAAGGCCATCGACGTGATTGACGAGGCGGGTGCCTACCAGCGCCTGCAGCCGGTCGAGAAGCGCGTGAAACGCATCGAAGTGCCTCAGGTCGAGGACATCGTGGCGAAGATTGCGCGGATTCCGCCAAAGCACGTCACCAGCTCGGACAAAGAGCTGCTGCGTAACCTTGAGCGTGACCTCAAGCTGACGGTGTTTGGCCAGGACGCTGCAATCGACTCGCTGTCGACTGCGATCAAGCTGTCCCGCGCCGGCCTCAAGTCGCCTGACAAGCCAGTCGGTTCGTTCCTGTTCGCAGGCCCGACCGGTGTAGGTAAAACCGAAGCGGCGCGGCAGCTGGCCAAGGCGCTGGGTATCGAACTGGTTCGCTTCGACATGTCCGAGTACATGGAGCGCCACACCGTATCGCGTCTGATCGGTGCACCTCCAGGCTATGTCGGGTTCGATCAGGGCGGCCTGCTGACCGAAGCCATCACCAAGCAGCCACACTGCGTGCTGTTGCTCGATGAGATCGAGAAGGCGCATCCGGAAGTCTTCAACCTGCTGTTGCAGGTGATGGACCACGGTACGCTCACCGATAACAACGGGCGCAAGGCGGACTTCCGTAACGTGATCGTCATCATGACGACCAACGCCGGTGCCGAAACCGCAGCGCGCGCTTCGATCGGTTTCACTCATCAGGACCACTCGTCTGATGCGATGGAAGTGATCAAGAAGAGCTTCACGCCAGAGTTCCGCAACCGCCTGGACACTATCATCCAGTTTGGTCGCCTCAGTCATGAGGTCATCAAGAGCGTGGTGGACAAGTTCCTTACCGAGCTTCAGGCGCAGCTGGAAGACAAGCGCGTGCAGCTGGAAGTGACCGACGCCGCACGCAGCTGGCTGGCGGCAGGTGGCTACGACTCGGCAATGGGCGCTCGACCAATGGCACGCCTGATCCAGGACAAGATCAAGCGTCCGCTGGCGGAAGAGATCCTGTTTGGCGAACTGGCCGACCATGGTGGCGTGGTTCACATCGATTTGAAGGACGGCGAGCTGACCTTCGAGTTCGAAACCACGGCAGAAATGGCCTGACGTTTAGAAGCAAAACAAAAAGGCGCCTACTGGCGCCTTTTTGCTGTCTGCGCGCGAATCCCCCGTAGGAGCTGCCGCAGGCTGCGATCTTTTGACCTTAAAAAATCCAAGATCAAAAGATCGCAGCCTGCGGCAGCTCCTACGGGGATGTTCGTCGAATTGCAGACAAACAAAAACGCCCGGCATCAGCCGGGCGTCTTGTATTGACCTGATTAGCGAGCGCGGTAAGTAATGCGCCCTTTGCTCAAGTCATAGGGCGTCAGCTCGACGCGCACTTTGTCACCGGTAAGAATACGGATGTAGTTCTTGCGCATCTTGCCGGAAATATGCGCGGTTACGACGTGCCCATTTTCCAACTCCACACGAAACATGGTGTTGGGCAGGGTGTCGACGACAGTGCCTTCCATTTCGAAGCTGTCTTCTTTCGACATGCAGTAAAGCCCTCGGTGTCCAATGAATGGCCCGGTGCAACTGCGCCAGGCAAAAGCGGCGTGCATTGTGCCCGAAAAATGGTGTTTACGCCAAGGGGTTTAGGGATTGCTCTAACTTAGAAGAACCCAGCGCTGATTGATCAGCAGTTCGATGGGTCGATATTGCGTCTTGTAACTCATCTTTTTGCAGTTCTTGATCCAGTACCCCAGGTACACCGCGTCCAGCCCCAGGCGCTGTGCCTCGGCGATTTGCCACAGGATTGCGTACCGGCCCAGGCTGCGGCGTTCTTCGGCGGGTTCGTAGAAGGTATAGACCGCCGAGAGGCCATTGGGCAGCAAGTCCGTCACGGCCACAGCCAGCAGCCGGCCGTCGCGGCGGAATTCATAGAAGCGCGAAAATGGCAGGTCGCGCACCAGGAAGGTGGAAAACTGATCGCGGCTGGGTGGGTACATGTCGCCATCGGCATGCCGCTGTTCGATGTAGCGCTGGTACAGGTCGAAGTATTCTTCGCTGAACTGTGGTTTGGCCGGGCGCACCTGCAGATCGAGGTTGCGCCTGAAAATGCGTTTCTGCTGGCGATTGGGTGCGAACTGCGCGACGGGGATACGCGCGGGCACGCAGGCATTGCAGTTCTGGCAATGCGGCCGGTACAGGTGATCACCACTGCGACGAAAACCCATTTCAGACAGATCTGCGTAGACATGCACATCCATGGGCTGGCTAGGGTCGAGGAACAGGGTGGTGGCCTGCTCTTCGGGCAGATAACTGCAAGAGTGGGGTTGAGTGGCATAGAACTTCAAACGCGCCAACTCGGTCATGATCAACCCTCGGGGATAAACTTTAAATAAGTGTAAGCCAAGCGCGCGAAAGTCGCTCAGCAAACCCAGCTGGCGCGGCTGGGTTGATCCAGGTGCAGGGCCAGAGAGCGGGCGAATTCGCTACGGGGAATCGCCCGGGCGCCGAGGCTGTGCAAATGGTCGGTCGGCATCTGGCAGTCGATCAGTATGAACCCTGAGTCTTTCAGATGTCGCGCCAGTGTGGCAAAGCCATATTTGGAGGCATTGTCGGCGCGGCTGAACATCGACTCGCCGAAAAACAGCTGCCCCATCGCCAGGCCATAGAGGCCGCCCACCAGCTCACCCTGGTCCCACACCTCCACCGAGTGGGCGAAGCCACGCGTGTGCAGTTCAAGGTAGGCGTCCTGCATCGCGGCGGTGATCCAGGTGCCGTCGGCATAATCACGCGGGGCCGCGCAAGCCTGGATGACTGCAGCGAAATCCTGGTCGAAGGTCACTTCATAGCGCTGTTGCCGGAGCAATTTGCCCAGGCTGCGCGAGACATGCAATTCGTCGGGAAACAACACCGTGCGAGGGTCGGGTGACCACCAGAGAATCGGCTGGCCTTCGGAGAACCACGGGAAACACCCATGGCGATAGGCCTGGATCAGGCGGTCGGCCGACAAGTCGCCACCCGCAGCCAGAAGGCCGTTGGGATCGCGCATCGCTCGTTCCAGCGGCGGGAAGGTCAGTGAGTTGCGTTGTAACCAGGTCAGCATGGCATCCAGGCTTGCAGAAGGGGAGGGCGGTATCGAGCCGGTTGGCCCGTGATCAAGTTTGCCGTCAAACGGTGAAAATGTCGTCGATGTATTTTTTTGCGGTTGTGCCGTCTTGTAACCACTCCTGCAACAAAGGCCCGGCACTGCAACTTGGCGTTGTGAATGTGGTCGTAGATGAATCCCTCATAAGCCTTTGTCACGAAAGACAATGCATGCTCAAATTGGACTGCAGGTCGCACGCCCTTGGCTATGCTTGAAACTGAAGTTGCCAGCATGGCATCGGCCGTACAAACCCGTACAATGCGGGGCTGTTACAGATTATTGAGCTTGCGCCGTGTTTATAAAATGCGCGATGCAGTGGTAAAAAGTAGTTCCGGTTGCGCCTGTCAATTTTTTTGCCTGCCCGGATTGGGCAGTTTTATAGTCATTCAACAGATGGACGCGCCACAGGCGCAGGAAAAGTAGCGTTTTGAAGAAATCCACCGCAGCACCAAAAACAGTCGTCGTTCCGCTCTGGCGGCAACAATTGCACTACCGACTCAAGGAAGGTGCATTGATCGCCATCGGCGCCTTGTGCCTGTTCCTGATGATGGCCTTGCTCACCTATGGCAAGGACGATCCGGGCTGGAGCCACAACAGCAAGATCGACGACGTACAGAATTTCGGCGGTCCTGCCGGCTCCTACAGCGCCGATATCCTGTTCATGGTGCTGGGTTACTTCGCCTACATCTTCCCGCTGCTGCTGGCGGTCAAGGCCTACCAGATCTTCCGCCAACGCCACCAGCCTTGGGAATGGAGCGGCTGGCTGTTCTCCTGGCGCCTGATCGGCCTGGTGTTCCTGGTGCTGTCGGGTGCGGCCCTGGCCCATATCCACTTCCACGCGGCCACCGGTCTGCCGGCGGGCGCGGGTGGCGCGCTGGGCGAGAGCCTGGGCGACCTGGCCCGCAACGCGCTGAATATCCAGGGCAGCACCTTGCTGTTCATTGCCTTGTTCCTGTTCGGCCTGACGGTGTTCACCGACCTGTCGTGGTTCAAGGTAATGGACGTCACCGGCAAGATTACCCTCGACCTGTTCGAACTGTTCCAGGGCGCTGCCAATCGCTGGTGGGCCGCTCGGGTGGAGCGCAAGCAACTGGTCGCGCAATTGCGTGAAGTCGATGACCGCGTGCACGACGTGGTGGCGCCAACCGTTACCGACAAGCGCGAGCAGGCCAAGGTCAAGGAACGCCTGATCGAGCGCGAGCAGGCCTTGAGCAAGCACATGTCGGACCGCGAGAAGCAGGTGCCGCCGGTTATCGCCCCTGCGCCACCGAAGCCTGCTGCACCCAGCAAGCGAGTGGAAAAAGAGAAACAGGCGCCGTTGTTCGTCGACAGCGCCGTGGAAGGCACCCTGCCGCCCATCTCGATCCTCGACCCGGCGGAAAAGAAACAGCTCAATTACTCGCCCGAATCCCTGGCTGCGGTTGGCCACCTGCTGGAAATCAAGCTCAAGGAATTCGGCGTTGAAGTGTCGGTGGATTCCATTCACCCGGGACCGGTCATTACCCGCTACGAAATCCAGCCGGCAGCCGGCGTCAAGGTCAGCCGCATCTCCAACCTGGCGAAGGACCTTGCCCGCTCCCTGGCGGTCACCAGCGTCCGGGTCGTGGAAGTGATTCCGGGCAAGACCACTGTGGGTATCGAGATTCCGAACGAGGACCGCCAGATCGTGCGCTTCTCCGAAGTGCTCTCGACCCCGGAATACGACAACTTCAAGTCGCCGGTGACCCTGGCCCTGGGCCACGACATCGGTGGCAAGCCGGTCATCACCGACCTGGCTAAAATGCCGCACTTGCTGGTGGCCGGTACCACCGGTTCGGGTAAGTCCGTGGGCGTGAACGCGATGATCCTGTCGATCCTGTTCAAGTCCGGCCCGGAAGACGCCAAGCTGATCATGATCGACCCGAAGATGCTGGAATTGTCGATCTACGAAGGCATTCCGCACCTGCTGTGCCCGGTGGTGACCGATATGAAAGACGCCGCCAACGCCCTGCGCTGGAGCGTGGCGGAGATGGAGCGTCGTTACAAGCTGATGGCGAAGATGGGCGTGCGTAACCTGTCGGGCTTCAACGCCAAGGTCAAGGAAGCCCAGGACGCGGGCGAGCCGTTGACCGATCCGCTGTACAAGCGCGAAAACATTCACGATGAAGCGCCGCTGTTGACCAAGCTGCCGACCATCGTCGTGGTGGTCGACGAATTTGCCGACATGATGATGATCGTCGGCAAGAAGGTTGAAGAACTGATCGCCCGTATCGCCCAGAAAGCCCGTGCTGCCGGCATCCACCTGATCCTCGCGACCCAGCGGCCTTCGGTTGATGTCATCACCGGTCTGATCAAGGCCAACATTCCGACGCGGATGGCGTTCCAGGTGTCGAGCAAGATCGACTCGCGGACCATCATCGACCAGGGTGGCGCCGAGCAACTGCTGGGCCACGGTGACATGTTGTACATGCCGCCCGGCACCAGCCTGCCGATCCGGGTCCACGGTGCGTTCGTATCCGATGACGAAGTTCACCGGGTGGTCGAAGCCTGGAAACTGCGGGGTGCACCGGAATACAACGATGAGATCCTCGCCGGTGTCGAAGAGGCAGGTAGCGGTTTTGAAAACGGCGGTGGTGGCGGTGATGACGATGCCGAAACCGATGCGCTGTACGACGAAGCAGTGCAATTCGTGCTGGAAAGCCGTCGCGCGTCCATTTCTGCGGTCCAGCGCAAGCTGAAGATCGGCTACAACCGCGCCGCGCGCATGATCGAAGCCATGGAAATGGCCGGGGTCGTGACGTCCATGAACACCAACGGTTCCCGCGAAGTCCTGGCACCTGGCCCGGTTCGCGACTGATCTGATTTTGCAAGGGCGGCGCCCCGCGCTCCGCCCGCACTCCCACGAATATCAAGAGGACTCCCATGCGTCTTATCCGCATGCTGTTGCTGCCGGTACTGGCTTTGACCACGCTTTCGGCCCACGCCGATGACAAGGACGTGGCGCGCCTGACCCAACTCCTGGAAAAATCCCAGACCCTGAGCGCACGCTTCTCCCAGCTGACCCTGGATGGCGGTGGCACCCAATTGCAGGAAACCGCAGGGCAGATGTCGCTGCAACGCCCGGGCTTGTTCTACTGGCACACGGATGCGCCGCAGGAACAGTTGATGGTGTCCGATGGCAAGAAGGTCTCGCTGTGGGACCCGGACCTGGAGCAGGTCACCATCAAGAACCTCGACCAGCGCCTGACCCAGACCCCGGCGCTGCTGCTGTCCGGTGACGTGTCCAAGATCAGCCAGAGCTTCGACATCAGCGCCAAGGAAGCCGGTGGTGTGATCGACTTCACCCTGAAGCCAAAAACCAAGGACACCCTGTTCGACAGCCTGCGCCTGTCGTTCCGCAATGGCCTGGTCAATGACATGCAACTGATCGACAGCGTCGGCCAGCGCACCAATATCCTGTTCACCGGGGTGAAGGCCAACGAGCCGATCCCGGCGTCCAGGTTCAAGTTCGACATTCCGAAGGGCGCGGACGTCATTCAAGAGTAAGACGCAGAACCTGTGGGAGCGGGCTTGCCCGCGATGGCGTCGGGTCAGAAAACCATGATCTTGAATTTAATGTCGTCATCGCGGGCAAGCCCGCTCCCACAGGGATCGCAGCGTTCAAATAATAGAGTGATCGGCATCAGGACCCAGTGAGGTTTCATAAGCAGTGATGGACCTGTTCAGCAGCGCCCCGATAGCTCAACCCCTGGCCGCCCGCCTGCGTGCGGCCAATCTGGATGAGTACGTCGGCCAGGAACACCTGCTGGCTCGCGGCAAGCCCCTGCGCGAAGCCCTCGAGCAGGGTGCGCTGCATTCGATGATCTTCTGGGGCCCGCCGGGTGTGGGCAAGACCACCCTGGCGCGACTCCTGGCTGAAGTCTCGGACGCGCATTTCGAAACGGTGTCGGCGGTACTGGCCGGGGTGAAGGAAATCCGCCAGGCGGTGGAAATCGCCAAGCAGCAGGCCGGGCAGTACGGCAAACGCACCATTTTGTTCGTCGATGAAGTGCACCGCTTCAACAAGTCCCAGCAGGATGCGTTCCTGCCCTACGTTGAAGACGGCACCCTGATTTTCATCGGCGCGACCACCGAAAACCCCTCGTTCGAACTCAACAACGCCTTGCTGTCCCGTGCCCGCGTCTACGTGCTCAAAAGCCTCGACGAAGCGGCCCTGCGCAAGCTGGTGCAGCGCGCCCTCACCGAAGAGCGCGGCCTGGGCAAACGGCAGCTGACCCTCAGCGATGAAGGCTTCCAGATGCTGCTGAACGCCGCCGATGGCGATGGCCGGCGCCTGCTCAATCTGCTGGAAAACGCCTCGGACCTCGCCGAAGACCACAGCGAAATCGGCGTCGACCTGCTGCAGAGCCTGCTCGGCGATACCCGTCGGCGCTTCGACAAGGGTGGCGAAGCGTTTTACGACCAGATCTCCGCGCTGCATAAGTCGGTGCGCGGCTCCAATCCCGACGGTGCGCTGTACTGGTTCGCGCGAATGATCGACGGCGGTTGCGACCCCCTTTACCTGGCCCGGCGCGTGGTGCGCATGGCCAGCGAAGATATTGGCAACGCCGACCCCCGCGCCCTGAGCCTGTGCCTGGCGGCGTGGGAAGTGCAGGAGCGCCTGGGCAGCCCGGAAGGCGAGCTGGCCGTGGCGCAGGCCATCACCTACCTGGCCTGCGCGCCGAAGAGCAATGCGGTGTACATGGGCTTCAAGGCCGCCATGCGCAGTGCTACCGAACATGGCTCCCTCGAAGTGCCGCTGCACTTGCGCAACGCACCCACCAAGCTGATGAAACAACTGGGCTATGGCGACGAGTACCGTTATGCCCACGATGAGCCGGACGCTTACGCGGCCGGCGAAGATTATTTTCCTGAAGAACTCGAGCCACAACCGTTCTATCAACCCGTGCCTCGGGGACTGGAGTTGAAGATCGGCGAGAAGCTCAACCACCTTGCCCAACTTGATCGTCTGAGCCCCAGGCAGCGGAGAAAATAGTGATTCCACTGGTTATCGCCGTTTCGATCGGCGGCGTCGCCGGCACGCTGTTACGCTTCGCCACCGGCAATTGGGTCAACGCAAATTGGCCGCGGCACTTCTATACCGCTACGCTGGCCGTTAATATCGTGGGCTGTCTGCTGATCGGCGTGTTGTACGGCCTGTTTCTGATACGCCCGGAAGTGCCGATAGAGGTGCGCGCCGGGTTGATGGTTGGCTTCCTTGGGGGGCTGACGACTTTTTCATCTTTTTCACTGGATACGGTGCGCCTGCTGGAAAGCGGGCAAGTCCTGCTAGCCTTGGGCTATGCAGCCATCAGCGTATTCGGCGGGCTGCTCGCCACCTGGGCCGGCCTGTCCCTGACCAAACTTTGATAACGAGAGACCGACATGCTCGATTCCAAACTGTTACGTAGCAACCTTCAGGACGTAGCGGACCGCCTGGCATCCCGTGGCTACACTCTGGATGTTGCGCGCATCGAAGCGCTGGAAGAACAGCGCAAGACCGTCCAGACCCGCACCGAAGCACTGCAGGCTGAACGTAATGCGCGTTCCAAGTCCATCGGTCAGGCCAAGCAGCGCGGCGAAGACATCGCGCCGCTGATGGCGGACGTCGAGCGCATGGGCAACGAACTGGGCGCCGGCAAAGTCGAGCTGGACGCCATTCAGACCGAGCTGGACTCGATCCTGCTTGGTATTCCGAACCTGCCGCACGAGTCCGTGCCGGTCGGCAAGGATGAAGACGACAACGTCGAAGTGCGCCGCTGGGGTACGCCGACCGCTTTCGATTTCCCGGTTCAGGATCACGTGGCCCTGGGCGAAAAATTCGGCTGGCTGGATTTCGAAACCGCCGCCAAGCTGTCCGGTGCACGCTTTGCCCTGTTGCGCGGGCCGATCGCTCGTCTGCACCGAGCCCTGGCGCAATTCATGATCAACCTGCACACCAGCGAGCATGGCTATGAAGAGGCGTACACGCCTTACCTGGTCCAGGCGCCTGCGCTGCAAGGCACCGGCCAGTTGCCGAAGTTCGAGGAAGACCTGTTCAAGATCGCTCGCGAAGGCGAAGCCGATCTGTACCTGATCCCGACGGCCGAAGTGTCGCTGACCAACATCGTAGCCGGCGAAATCGTCGACTCGAAACTGCTGCCCATCAAGTTCGTCGCCCACACGCCATGCTTCCGCAGTGAAGCTGGCGCGTCGGGTCGTGACACCCGTGGCATGATCCGCCAGCACCAGTTCGACAAGGTCGAGATGGTCCAGATCGTCGAGCCATCGACTTCCATGCAAGCCCTGGAAGGCCTGACCGCCAACGCCGAGAAAGTCCTGCAACTGCTGGAGCTGCCTTACCGCACCCTGGCGCTGTGCACGGGCGACATGGGTTTCAGCGCGGTCAAGACCTACGACCTGGAAGTGTGGATTCCGAGCCAGGACAAGTACCGCGAGATTTCGTCGTGCTCCAACTGTGGCGATTTCCAGGCCCGGCGCATGCAGGCGCGTTTCCGCAACCCGGAAACCGGCAAGCCTGAGCTGGTTCACACCCTCAACGGTTCTGGCCTGGCGGTCGGTCGTACCCTGGTTGCCGTGCTCGAAAACTACCAGCAGGCCGACGGTTCGATCCGCGTGCCGCAGGTGCTGAAGCCGTACATGGGTGGCCTCGAGGTCATCGGCTAAATGGACTATCTGCCGCTGTTTCACAACCTTCGCGGCAGTCGTGTGTTGGTCGTCGGTGGGGGGGAGATTGCCTTGCGCAAATCCCGCCTGCTGGCCGAAGCCGGTGCCCTGCTGCGAGTGGTTGCACCTGAAATCGAATCGCAATTGCGTGAGCTTGTGGCTGGCAGCGGGGGCGAGTGCGTGCTGCGCGGTTACGTCGAGTCGGATTTGCACGGTTGCGGGCTGATCATTGCCGCCACCGACGACGAACCGTTGAACGCACAAGTCTCCGCCGATGCCCATCGGCGCTGTGTGCCGGTCAACGTGGTGGATGCACCGGCGCTGTGCAGCGTGATCTTCCCGGCGATCGTCGACCGTTCGCCGTTGATCATCGCGGTCTCCAGCGGCGGTGATGCACCGGTGCTGGCGCGCTTGATCCGCGCCAAACTGGAAACCTGGATTCCCTCCACTTACGGTCAGTTGGCCGGTCTGGCGGCGCGTTTTCGCAGCCAGGTCAAAGGGCTGTTCCCGGATGTGCAGCAGCGCCGGGCGTTCTGGGAAGACGTGTTCCAGGGCCCCATCGCCGATCGGCAACTGGCCGGGCAGGGCAGCGAGGCCGAGCGCCTGCTGCAGGCGAAAATCGACGGTGAAGCCACGGTGGCGACCGGCGAGGTGTATCTGGTGGGCGCAGGCCCGGGTGATCCGGACCTGCTGACGTTTCGTGCACTGCGCCTGATGCAGCAAGCCGACGTGGTGCTGTATGACCGCCTGGTGGCGCCGGCGATTCTCGACTTGTGCCGTCGCGATGCCGAGCGGATCTATGTTGGCAAGCGTCGGGCCGATCATGCGGTGCCCCAGGATCAGATCAACCAGCAGTTGGTGGATCTGGCCAAACAGGGCAAGCGCGTGGTGCGGTTGAAGGGCGGTGATCCGTTCATCTTCGGCCGTGGCGGTGAAGAGATCGAGGAACTGGCAGCCCATGGCATCCCGTTCCAGGTGGTGCCCGGCATCACTGCCGCCAGTGGCTGCGCCGCTTATGCGGGCATCCCGCTGACGCACCGCGATTACGCGCAGTCCGTACGCTTTGTCACCGGTCACCTCAAGGATGGCTCCACCGACCTGCCGTGGGCCGACCTCGTCGCGCCGGCGCAGACGCTGGTGTTTTATATGGGGCTGGTGGGCTTGCCGATCATCTGCGAAGAACTGATCAGGCATGGCCGCGCGTCAGATACCCCGGCGGCATTGATCCAGCAGGGCACCACGGTCAATCAACGGGTGTTCACCGGGACCCTGGCCGATCTTCCACGGCTGGTGGCGGAGCATGAAGTGCATGCCCCGACCCTGGTGATTGTTGGGGAAGTGGTGCAACTGCGCGAGAAACTGGCGTGGTTTGAAGGGGCTCAAGCGCAGGTCTGAATCTACAATTGCGGAGTCAGGGGGGAAAAGATCGCAGCCTTCGGCAGCTCCTACAGGATGATGCGATCCCCTGTAGGAGCTGCCGAAGGCTGCGATCTTTTGATCTTAATGCTGCTGCCAAACCCCTTTCCCACTCAACCGCGCCCGATCATGCCCGCCAGTAAAATCCTGCTGCGGCCCCTTGGGCACAACCCCAGTCGGGTTGATGGTCTTGTGGCTGCCGTAGTAGTGATGCTTGATGTGGGTGAAATCCACCGTCTCGGCAATCCCCGGCCACTGATACATCTCCCGCAACCAGTTCGACAGGTTCGGGTAATCGGCGATCCGTCGCAGGTTGCACTTGAAATGCCCGTGGTACACCGCATCGAACCGAATCAACGTAGTAAACAGCCGAACATCAGCCTCGGTCAGGTACTCACCCACCAGGTAGCGATTGGCGCCCAATAGCGCTTCCAGCCGGTCCAGCTCCGCAAACACTTCGTCGAATGCCTGTTCGTAGGCCTGCTGCGACGTGGCAAAGCCCGCGCGATACACGCCATTGTTCACTGCCGGATAAATTCGCTCGTTCAGCCCATCGATCTCACTGCGCAGCGCCGCTGGGTAGAAGTCCAGGTCGTTGCCGGTCAGGTCATCGAACGCACTGTTGAACATGCGAATAATTTCCGCCGATTCGTTGCTGACGATCCGTTGCTGCTGCTTGTCCCAGAGGACCGGCACCGTGACGCGACCGGTGTAGTTGGCGGTATCGGCGGTGTAACGCTGGTGCATGAAATCAAAGTGATCGAGCTTGTCACCGGTGGAGCCGAGATTCTCGTCGAAGGTCCAGCCGTTTTCCAACATCAGCCAACTGACCACCGACACGTCGATGAGCCCTTCGAGGCCTTTGAGTTTGCGCAGGATCAATGTGCGATGGGCCCAGGGACAGGCAAGGGAAACGTACAGATGATAGCGCCCGGCCTCGGCGGCAAAGCCACCGACACCGCTGGGGCCGGGTTGGCCGTCGGCGGTCACCCAGTTGCGGCGCTGGGCCTGCTCGCGCTGGAATGCGCCGTCTTTGCTGCTTTCGTACCACTGGTCATGCCAGCGACCTTCAACTAACAAACCCATGTTCAAGACTCCTCAACCAATAAGCATTGGAGAGGAGTCTATTCCGATAGGTTCGAACAAAAAGCGCAAAGGTTGGGCGGTTATGATCGGTTAAATCGATCTGTCCCGGGCTTCCCAATACTGCCGGGCCGTTTCGAACGCCTGCTCCCGGGGTTGGCCGAGGCCGCGCAAGGCCAAGGCCATGGTCGAGATCAGGGCCATTTGCGGGTAGCTGTCGACCACGTCGCCGCGCCACACCGCCTTCAAGTGTTCAGGGTCCAGTGCAGACGGTTTGACGTGCCGCTGGCTGGACATCTGTGGCCATTCCTCATCCCAGCTGACACCGCCGGTAGTGCCATAGAGGTGGCTGTCGGCGTCCGGGTTGATCTCGATTTCGCCACCATCGCCCTTGACCACGATCGCGGTGTCGCCGAGCAGGCCGCTGGCATCGCGGTGCACCGCCTGGTAACCGGGATGGAAGATGCTTTGCAGGCCGCAGCGCGCGCCCAGCGGGTTGAGAATGCGGGTCAGGGAATGGATCGGCGAACGCAGGCCCAGTGTGTTGCGCAAGTCGATCATGCGCTGAAGTTGCGGCGCCCAGTCCACCAGCGGCATGAACGCCAGGCCGCCATCCTCCAGCGCGGCACCGACCTGCTGCCAAGTGCGGCACAGCGGGATCTGCAAGTGTTGCAGCAACTGCTCGCTGTACAGCCGGCCGGCCGTGTGCGCGCCGCCACCATGCATGAAAATTCGCACGCCGTTCTGCGCCAGGCACTTGGCCGCCAGCAGGTACCACGGCAGGTGGCGCTTTTTGCCGGCGTAGGTCGGCCAGTCCAGGTCAACATTCAACGCTGGCGCCTGCAAACGCTCACGCAAGGCTTCGGTAAAGCCGGCCATTTCCTCGGCGCTTTCTTCCTTGTGGCGCAACAGCATCAGAAATGCGCCCAGCTGGGTGTCCTCGACCTGATCGTCGAGCACCATGCCCATGGCGACCCGTGCTTCGACCCGGGTCAGGTCGCGGGCACCACGCTTGCCCTTGCCGAGAATTCGCACGAACTGGGCGAACGGGTGTTCAGCGGGGGTTTCGAGGGTCAGCGCTGGGTAGTCGGTCATAAGCAATTCGTCGGTTTGGGCAGGCCCGCCAGTTTTGCGGCGAGTTTGGCAGGGGTGCCTTTGAACAGTCGGTTGAGGTGCAGGCTGTTGCCTTTTTCCGGGCCGAGCTTCAATGCGGTGTACTTGATCAGCGGTCGCGTAGCCGGTGACAACTGGAACTCGGCATAGAAGCTGCGCAACAGTTCGAGGATCTCCCAATGTTCGGGGCCCAGCTCGATGTCTTCGGCGGCGGCCAGGGCGCTGGCCACTTCGGCGGACCAGTCGCTGAGTTCAACCAGGAAACCGTCCTTGTCCAGTTCGATGGCGCGGGCGCCGACTGTCAGCGCATTCATAACCAGCTGTTGACCTTGTCGTAATGGACAGACAGTTCAACGAAGGCCGGGTAGTCGATGCTGGCGGCGCAGTCCGGAACGTTCACCGCCCGGGCCTGGGCGTCTTCGGCCAGCACGAACAGTTTCAGGGCGCGAGTGCTTAGTGCGTTGAAGGGGGCAGTGCCCGGTTGCAAGGCATGGACCGCATCGCCACAGAGCAGTAGCCCATCGTCAGTACCGATGATGCGCAGGCAACTGGTCAGGCGGTCATCGCCGAAGGGGGAATGAGACAATACGTGCAAGGTCGACATCAGAGGGTAATCACCTGATCGTAACGGTCAATAAGTGCAGTGACTTCGTGGGCGGCCAGCCCCTGGGCCTCTTCCAGCGCAAAATTGCTCAGGCCCCGGGCGCAGGCACTGTCGGCACAGACGAACAACTCTTCGACACCGAACATCGGCAGCGCTTGCAGATTGGCACTGAGGTCTTTCTGCTGCAGGGCCCTGGCGTCCTGTCCGGTGGCGAGCTGGAACACTCCGTCATCGAGAAACAGCAGGCCGATGGGCAGGTCGAAGGCGCCACCGGCGAGCACGATGTCCAGCGCCTCCCGTGCGCTCGGCCCGGACCAGGGCGACTGGCGGCTGATGATCAACAAGGATTTGGCCATTTTACGCGCCTCCGAAGCAGATCAGGCGGTCGGCGTTCTGGACCGCGTCGTGCAGCTGGCCAAGGCCGGACAGCTCCCACGGTGCACCGACCGCGACCGAACGCTGGTAACGACTGGCTTCTTCCTCATTCAACACACCGCGGCGCAGGGCGGCGGCGATGCACACCACGCCGTCGAGTTGATGGTCGGCGACGAATTCGCGCCATTGCCGGGGCAGGTCCAGCTCATCCTGAGCAGTCACTACACTGGTCGATGCGTTATAGACGCCGTCCTGGTAGAAAAACAGCCGGACAATCTCATGCCCCCCGGCCAGCGCGGCCTGGGCGAACAACAGGGCGCGGCGCGAGGAGGGCGCATGGGCGGCGGAAAACAGCGCGATGGCGAACTTCATGACGGACTCGATCAGCGGAACTGCGAGCATGATAAAGCTTTATCGGCTGTGCGGCGAAGTAGGTTTCTGCAGAGGCCGAGGCGCTGTGCAGACGCCATCGCGGGCAAGCCTTGCTCACACAGAGGTGTCGGCCATCCACAAATACTGCGCACACCACCAATACCCTGTGGGAGCGGCGGTGCGACGATTCTACTTGCACCGCGAAAGCGGCCGGCGCCTCAACAACGACATTTGGATCTACCGCGGCATATACCCCAATTGCCAACGCCGTGGAATCCTCCGCGACAGCACCCCGATCACCCCCGCCAGCAGCCCGCTGACAAACAGCGCCTTGAGCCCCAGATGATGCTCCAGCAGCGCCCCCAGCACCGCACCGGCGAACATCCCGGTCCACGGGATCAACTGCACCCGCCAGCCGTTGCGCCGTTCGCCCAGCATCCATCGGCCCAATCCACGACCAAACCGCGAGAGGGCGCCAGTCACGTAGGTGAGCCCGACCGGCAGGCCATTGACCTCTTCCACGGCTGCATTGAGCATGCCCATGGCGATGATCGCCGCCAGCAGGGCGGGCAGCTGATCTGCATAAGGCCAGGCCGCCGCGCCGCACAGCAGCATGGCGATGCACAGCAACAACGGCAGCGCCCGGCGGCCGCCGAGGCGACTGACAACAATTCCCAGGGCATTGCCGACGACGAAGGTGGCCACCAGGATCACCAGGCGCAAGGTCAGGCCCACATCGCCGTCACTGATGGCCACGGCGAGGCGGGTGGTGTTGCCGCTCATGAACGAGACGAAATCGCCACTGGCCATGAAGCCAATGGCATCGGTCATGCCGGCGAGCACCGAGAGGCTGGCGACCAGCGACAGGCCGATGCGACCACGCCATTTGCGAGCGTGCAGATGGCCGTCGCTGGCTCGGTTACTGGAGGACGATGGCAACATCGGTGCGGGCATCCTTGTGTGATGGGTTAGTGGGCCAACCCATATAACTCGCAATACTCCAACCAGTCCATGCCCGCCATCTCGGCCACTTCGCGGTGAACTTCCAGGCGCTGCGCCTGATAGTCCGCTTCAGTCGCTGCGGTCAATTGCAGCGTCAACTCCCAGGCAAACAAACCCAGGTGCTCGGCCTCGGCTTCGAAGGCTTCGTGCAGCCGCTCTTCGCGGTACTGCGCGGCGGTCTCGCCCTTGGCCTGGGCCAGCAGAGGGTTGAGGGTGTCGAGTTCGACGCGCAGTTCAGGGCGCTCGTCGAGAAACTTCTTCAGTGCCTGATCATGTTGCTGTTCGGTTGCTGCCATGGTCGCTCCTTGGCAAGGGCTTACGAAGTCTGCTTTTTGCTGGCCTTGGCCGCTGCCGCCAGACACTCCAGGGCAAATTGCTCAGGGTAGGTCATCTGGATTGGCGTGGTCTCGCCCTTGACGGTGCGTTCGCCTTCAAGGATGTAGCGGATGCGCTTGTCGGTCACACCGATGCGCTTGGCGATCCAGGACGGGGTCTGGCCAATCTGGCTGATCAGCTTGTCGGCGTATTCGGCGGTAGGTTTGTAGTATTGGGCGTTGGGTGTCATGACCTTTCCAGAAAATGGCCCGCAAATCGGGCAATCGGACGTTTATGGCGCGACAGGGTGCGCGAATCGTCTCGCGGTGTCGCGGTATAAATGAAGTAAAGCAGAATGAAACGTCCTGCCTGGATGATACAGTCGGCTTTTTCCTGATGAGTGAACGCAATGCGAATTCTGCTGCTGGCCCTGGCCGCTACCCTGCTGGCGGGCTGCGCCGGCTCGGTGATGAACGATGCTAGGACCAAAACCCCGTACCAGACCCTGAAGTCGGACAAACCGGAAAAAGTCGTCGCCCAGTGCGTGCAGTTTTCCTGGCAGGACGAGGCGGTGTTCGGCGTCGATGCGGGTGCCTACCTGCAACCGGGCGAGAAGGGCGGGTCGACCGTCTACACCCGTGCCGCGGAATCGTTCGTGGACGTGACCACGGATGCGTCGGGGACCGTGCTGAGCTATTACGCCCGGCAGGACGATTTCGTGGCCAAGCGCCGCTTGGCTGCGTTGGCAACCTGCCTCTGATTCAACGAAATTACACATTTCAACCTGTGGGAGTGAGCCTGCTCGCCCCCACACGGTTGTTGTGTAACGCCTGGAGGGTCAGGCGATGGTCAGGCGCTTCTGGAAAAAGAAGCGCTTGTGCCCCGGCGGGTAATCGGCGATATGCCCGAACTCGCTATAACCCATCTTGCGGTAGAACCCCGGCGCCTGGAACTCGAAGGTGTCGAGCCAGATCCCCAGGCATTCCTTCTCCCTGGCGTGATCCTCGGCCATTTGCATCAGCCGTGAGCCCAATCCCTGTCCCCGGGCATTTTCCGGCACCGACAGCAATTCGATATACAACCACTGGTAAAACACCTTGCCGTACAAACCGCCGAGAACCTGGTCGTGCTCGTCGCGCACCAGCAAGGCGATGGGCTGCGCTTTCGTGACACCTGCCTTGGAGGCGTTATAGGCACGCAACGGCAGGAGAATCGCCTGGTGCTGCTCTTCAGTGGGGTCTTGCGTGATTTCTATGCGCAGCGTCATCAGCTACATCCTTATGGCCATGAGTGAATCGGCAGCAGCGTAGCGCGACGCGTGCGGTTTGATCCAGCCTGGCGTGGAACTGTCGTGCAAGCGCAAATGTCTAGCCTTAACAGCGTCATTCGAGAACGCAGCCGATGAGGAACCACCGTGAATATTTTTGAAGCTTTGCGCGAAAGCCATGACCGTCAACGTACCTATGCCGATGCGCTGATCCAGACCAGCGGCGATACCCCGGAGCGTGCCGAGGCCTACAAGCGCCTGAAGTCCGAGCTGCAGGCGCACGAAACCGCCGAGGAGCGGCATTTCTACATCCCGTTGATGGAGTTCGACAATGGCGTTGACCTCAGCCGTCACGCCATTTCCGAGCACCACGAGATGGACGAGATGATGGAAACCCTCGACGAGACCGAGATGTCCAGCCCGTCCTGGCTGGCCACTGCGAAGAAATTGTCCGAGAAGGTCCATCACCACTTGAAAGAGGAGGAGCAGAAGTTCTTCCAGATGGCCGGCAAATTACTGAGCGACAAGCAAAAGGAGACGCTGGCAGGGCAGTACTTGAAGGAGTTCGACGAGCAGCTCGATCAGGCATCCTGAAGGGCTTCTTCGCCTCGAATTTCGCATGCAGCTCCTACGGGGGAGCGCCGGGGATTGCGGACCGGTGTAGGACAATACGGCGCCGGGGAGGCGCAATACGCAATCGCGACCATACTTCGTACTGCTCTTGAAGCGTTCACTCTGTTTGTCCCCGAACCTGAAAACAAAAAGAGACGGAATCATGAAGTTCGAACCTTTTGCCAAATCGCTGATAGCGACCTCCCTGGCGCTCAGTTGCCTGTCTGCTTACGCGGCCTCAGTGGCCCCGGTTGCCGCCGAAAACGGCATGGTCGTCACCGCCCAACACCTGGCCAGCCATGTGGGTGTCGATGTGCTCAAGAACGGTGGCAACGCCGTCGATGCTGCAGTCGCGGTCGGCTATGCGCTGGCGGTGGTCTATCCCGCAGCGGGCAACCTTGGCGGTGGTGGTTTCATGACCATCCAGCTGGCCGACGGACGCAAGACCTTCCTCGACTTCCGTGAAAAAGCCCCGTTGGCCGCCACTGCCGACATGTATCTGGATAAAGAAGGCAATGTCGTTCCGGACCTCAGTACCCGAGGCCACCTGGCAGTTGGCGTTCCGGGCACCGTCTCGGGCATGGAGCTGGCCCTGTCGAAATACGGCACCAAGCCGCGCAAGGAAGTGATCGCCCCGGCGATCAAGCTCGCTGAAGACGGTTTTGAGCTGCAGCAGGGCGATGTCGAGCTGTTGGAATACGCCACAGACGTCTTCAAAAAAGACATCAAGGATTCCGGCTCGATCTTCCTGAGCAACGGCGAGCCGATGCAGGTCGGGCAGAAACTGGTGCAAAAAGACCTGGGCAAAACCCTGCGGGAAATTTCCGAGAAGGGCGCCGACGGTTTTTACAAAGGTTGGGTTGCCGACGCCATCGTCACCTCCAGCCAGGCCAACAAGGGCATCATTACCCAGGCCGACCTAGACAAATACAAAACCCGCGAACTGGCACCTGTGGAGTGCGACTACCGGGGTTATCACGTGGTCTCGGCGCCACCGCCAAGCTCCGGCGGCGTGGTGATCTGCGAGATCATGAACATCCTCGACGGCTATCCGATGAAAGACCTGGGCTACCGTTCGGCCCAGGGCATGCACTACCAGATCGAAGCCATGCGCCACGCCTATGTCGACCGCAACAGCTACCTCGGCGACCCGGATTTCGTTAAAAATCCTATCGAACACCTGCTGGACAAGAACTACGCGACCAAAATCCGCGCCGCCATCGACCCGAAAAAGGCCGGCGTGTCCCGCGAGATCAAGCCCGGCGTTGCGCCCCATGAAGGCAGCAACACCACCCATTACTCGATCGTCGATAAATGGGGCAATGCGGTGTCGGTGACCTACACCCTCAACGACTGGTTTGGCGCCGGCGTCATGGCCAGCAAGACCGGGGTCATCCTCAACGACGAAATGGACGACTTCACCTCGAAGATCGGCGTACCGAACATGTATGGCCTGGTGCAGGGCGAGGCCAATGTCATCGCTCCCGGCAAGGCGCCGCTGTCGTCGATGAGCCCGACCATCGTGACCAAAGACGGCAAGGTGGTGATGGTCGTCGGCACCCCGGGGGGCAGCCGCATCATTACCGCGACACTGCTGACCATCCTCAACGTGATCGACTACGGGATGAACATCCAGGAAGCGGTGGATGCCCCGCGTTTCCATCAGCAATGGCTGCCGGAAGAAACCAACCTGGAGACCTTCACCACCAGTCCCGACACGGTGAAGATGCTCGAAAGCATGGGCCATAAATTCGCCGGGCCCCAGGATGCCAATCACGTCGCGGCGATTCTGGTCGGGGCGCCTTCGCTTGAGGGCAAGCCGGTTGGCAAGAACCGCTTCTACGGAGCCAACGACCCGCGGCGCAATACCGGTCTGTCGCTCGGTTATTGAAGGTTGTATTTACAGGGGGACAGATCTATTTTCTGTTCCCCCCGCTCTGTATTCACAAAGCGCTTCACCAGCACACCCACTCAAGGAAGGACAATCATGACCACCGCACTGCTGATCGTCGACGTACAGCACGCCTTGTGCACCGGCCAGTACCAATGCTTCGATATTCAACGGGTGATTGCCAACATCAACACGCTCAGCGGCAGGGCAAGGGCCGCCAGCATCCCGGTCGTGCTCATCCAGCACCAGGAAAAGGGCGACTTGCTGCAACATGGCTCCGAGGGCTGGCAACTCGCCAAGGAACTGGACACTTCGCCCGAGGACCTGCGAATAGGCAAGACCACCGGGGACTCCTTCTACCAGACCCCACTTGAAGCGTTGCTGCTGGAGCGAGAGGTTGATCGCCTGATCATCTGCGGCCTGCAAACCGACTATTGCGTAAACGCCACCGTCCGCCAGGCGCATGCCCTGGGCTACGACGTGGTACTCGCCGGCGACGCGCATTCCACGGTCGATAACGGCAATACCACCGCCGAAGACATTATTGCCGAACACAACAAAATCCTGGCCCACCTGACCGGCCCGGTAGGCCGGATCGACATAACAGCGGCCAACGAAATCAAACTTTAAAGCCGAACCACGGCTACACTTATCGCCTGTTCCTCCAACCCACGTCCTTCCCTGGCATGAGGCGAATCTGTCGTGGAAGTTTTCGCGCTTCTCTCTGGCTACCTGATGGCGTGGGTGATCGAGCCGGTCGCCCACGAGTTCGTTGGCATCTTCGACCTCAATGGCCGCTTTGGCCTGTTGTTCCTTGGCGTGTCCTACTCGGTCGCCTACAGCCTTTTTCGTTACCGCAGGCGTCGCGGTTTGACTGATGCTTCATCGTTCTGGCAATTCATCGGCGCCGGCAAGGTGCATTTTCACCCCTCTGCGTTACTGGATTACCGCTACTACTTTGTGCGCGCCATCCTTAAGGTCGCGCTGGTGCTGCCCATCGTCGGCATCGTTGACCCGCACATCCTGCGCTCGGCCGACTACGTTGGTTTTTTCACCAACCTGTGGGGGGCTCGCGTGCAAGTGCAGCAACACCTCGGCCTTTCATTGCTGTACGGACTGGGGGTTTTCCTGGCGCGAGACTTCACCCATTACTGGACCCACCGCGCCTTTCATACGCGCTGGCTCTGGGCGTTCCACAAGGTCCACCATTCGGCACAGGTATTGGTACCGGCGACAGCCAGCCGCGTGCATTTCCTGGAGAAGGTGGTGGAAAAGCTCTCCATCAGCGTGATCGTCGGTGCCTATGCCGGTGTGTTCTGGTATGCCTGTGGCGGCGAGATCAGCCGCTACACCCTGTTCGGCGTGACCTACCTGGTGTTCATCCTCAACGGGCTGGCGGCGAACCTGCGCCACAGCCACGTGTGGTTATCGTTCGGCCCGGCCATCGAGCATGTGCTCAACAGCCCGGCCCAGCACCAGATCCATCACAGCGATGCGCCGCGCCACTTCGACAGGAATTTTGGCGTCAACCTGTCCCTGTGGGACTGGATGTTTGGCACGCTCTACGTCACCACGTCCAAGCCTGAGTCGCTGCAGTTCGGCCTCGCCGGCCAGGGCGTTGAGCGTTACCACACGCTCGGCGACCTGATCGTGATGCCTTTGCGCGAAACCGCCAGCAAGATCGGCACGCTCAGGCCGTGGGCGCAAGCCCTTAGCCTACGTCAGCGGGTCATGAACTGGACGCACCGGCACGCCTATGGCATCGTCAAATTAATACGTCGTGTAATGATCAGGATAAGAACCAATGGAGGAGGGGGACCAGGTCGGCACCAAGGTATCGATGGCAACGCTAAAGGCGTTCAATCTTTGCGTGCTGGAACTGGGTCGGCTGGCCCGGGATCATCGCTCAACCCGCTTCATCGAAGATGGCCTGCAGGCGTTTCGTTCACTGGTGCCCTTTGCGTCGGCCTGGTGGGGGGAGATGTCAGTGTCGGGCGTCAATATTCCTCCGAAAAGCTGGATGCACGGGCGGATCGACCTGCCTGAATCCTTTGCCGTGGAATGGCACAAGGGCGCCGATGCGGACAGTTTTTCCCATGACACTTTAAGCAAGCCCGGCACCGTGGTGCGCGACAGCGGTTATGACGATCTGGACGAAGGCGTGAGTGCCTTTGCCCGGCGCCACGATCTGTTCCATGCGATGTGCATCACCTTTGAGCTGCCCGAAAGCGGACTAATGTTCTTCGTGTGCCTGTATCGCGGCCAGCATGAGTGCGCGTTCGAACAAGACGCGGCCGGTTTGTTCAGCGCCTTCTGCGATCATCTGCTGCAGTTGTGGCGGTTCCAGGTGCAGGACATGATTCGCGTCGACACGGGGAATGGGGCAAGCGACTTCGGCGTGGCCCGCATGGATGGCAGCCTGCTGTATATCGGCGCTGCCCTGGGTGTGGCCATCCAGCGCGAATTGCCGCAGTGGGACGGTTCGACGCTGCCGCCCGAGGTGATTGTCCAGTTAGCCAAAGCGCCGTGCGTGATGCGCCTGGGACGCTGTGCCCTGACACTCTCGCCTAACGGCGAGCATGTGATCCTGTCCCTGGAAACCCTGTCACGCGGGGTGATGCTCGCACCCCGGGAGCGCACCGCAGCGATGCTGTTTGCCGCCGGCCATTCCTACAAGGAAATCGCCAAAATCCTCGCCTTGAGCCCGGCCACCGTGCGCACTTACCTGCGCAACTGCTATGTGCAGCTTGGGGTGAAAAGCAAGGTCGAACTGGGGTCGGCACTGCGCTCCCCCTCTGCGAACCCTCTGGCCAAATCCGGATAACAGATTCTTCTGCGGCGCGCTGCATCCACAAGTATTTTCCTCACCCTCCTCATTTGTAGAGGTCCATTCAAACGCCGCGCCCTATAGGGTAGCTCCTGCACTACGGGGCGAGCACGGCAGTCTGATCGGGCGCTTTAAAAACTATAAAAACAGAGGTGAGACACGTGAAATTCTCCAGGCTGGGTATCGCAGTGACGACGGCGACGGCATTTTCCTTCATGTCGCTGGTGGGGTGTCAGACCCAAGGTTCCAACGCCGCCGACATGGTCATGCGCAACGGTTATGTCTATACCGTCGATGGCCAGAATTCCGTGCAGCAGGCAATTGCGGTAACGGCCGGCAAGATCGTCTACGTCGGCAGCGAGGCTGGGGTGGCCGCCTTTGTCGGTCCGCAGACCCGGCAGCTCGACCTGGGCGGGCGCATGCTGATGCCCGGTTTCATCGACGCGCACATGCACCCGGGTGACGGTGGTCGGGCGATGACTTTGTGCGATCTGAAATACCAGACCATGACCCGCAAAGTATTCCAGGAACGGATTCAGGCGTGCCTGGATGCCGAGCCGGACAAAGGGCCGGATGTCTGGCTGGAAGTCGGTAGCTGGGACCGCATGGGCATGGACGGGCTCGATGGCGACCCGGACAAGTCGACGCTGGACGCCCTCAGGACCAAACGTCCCATCCAGGTACGCTCCAGCGATTTCCATACCGTGCTGGTGAATTCACGCGGCCTGGCGCTCGCCGGCATCGATAAGCACACCGTTGATCCCGGCGACGGCAAGTTCGCCCGTGACAGCGCGGGCAATCCCACTGGCATCTGCGAAGACGGCGCCGCCGAATCGATGGCCGCCGTAGTGCCTCCCGCCAGCGATGCACAGAAGTTGATTCAGACTCGCGCCGCACTCGACGCCATGCGCCAGCAAGGCATCACCAGTTTCTTCGATGCCTTGTCCGGTGCTGAAAGCGCCAAGGCATTCACTCAGCTGCAGCAGTCGGGCGAGCTGACTTCCCGAGCACTGTTGGCCATCAAACTGGACCCGGCCGCCGCAGCAGCGGACCCGGCAAAGACCATCGCCGAAGCGAAGGCCCTGGCCGCCACCTATGACCAGGGCGACGCGCAACCGGCTCCTGGTGTGAGCATGCGTCACGTCAAATTGTTCATGGACGGGATCATCAATGCGCCTGCGGACACCGGCGCGATGCTGACGCCCTATCTGCAAAACAGCGGGACCGAGAAGGCCCCCAAGTGGACGCCCGGCAAGAATCTCGGCGAGTTATATTTCCCGCCTCAGACGCTCAACCCGCTGTTGCTCAGGGCTGTCCAGGCCGGACTTGATCCACATCTGCATGCTACCGGCGAACGGGCAGTGCGCGCCTCGCTCGACAGTGTCGAATACGTGCGCCGTCAGCTGCCTGGCAGCGACTTTCGGCCTGCCATCGCCCACGCAGAATCGGTGGACCCCGCCGACTACCCGCGCTTCAAGGCGCTCGATGTGACGGCAACCATGTCCTTTCAGTGGGCCCAGCAGGCGCCGTCCACCATTGACGGCACCCACGAACATTTGGGGTCGGCACGTTTTGCCCGCATGGAACCGTCGGGCAGCATTGCCAACGCCGGTGGGCGCATTGCCTATGGTAGCGACTGGCCGGTCGATCCGCTCGACGAGTTCCTCGCGCTGAAAATTGGCGTGACCCGCGCCGGCGATCCGCTGAACCCCCACAGCTATGGGCCCGAGTATGCCGGCAAACTCAATGGCGACCCGGCGCTGTCGCGCAGCGAAGTGCTGCGGGCCATCACCTTGAATGCCGCCCAACAGCTGAAGCTGGAGGCCGTCACCGGCTCGCTTGAAGTCGGCAAGTTCGCCGACCTGATCGTCCTGAAGAGAAACTTCATGCAGGTGCCGGAAGCAGAACTGGGCCGCAATGAAGTGCTGTTGACTGTCGTCGGCGGCAAGGTGGTGTGGGCCAAGGCGCCGTTTGTGGGCCTTGACCCGCAAGCGTTGCCCCAGGCTTCACAGGCTTCAGTCACTCCGACCGCTCAATAAAAAAAACTAGAGAGCATTCCCATGCAACGATTTCTCCCCAACCTGTTGGCCGCCTCGCTGGCTATGACCTCGCTGCAAGCGATGGCTGCCGCCGACCTGGTGTTGTTTAACGGCAAAGTATTCACCGCCGAACCAGGTCAGGGCCTGGTGCAGGCCGTGGCCGTGCAAGACGGCAAGATTCTTCAGGTGGGCACCGATGCCCAGATCAATGCCCTGGCCGATGAGCGCACCCGGCGCATCGACCTGGGGGGCAAGGTGTTGATGCCCGGCATGATCGACAGCCACAGCCACCCGGTGGTGGCTGCGTTCGACAGCATGGGCGCCACGTTGCTGGACGAGGTCAAACCGTTGCCGGAGCTTGAGCAATGGATCATCGAGCAGGACCGGGCCGGACGCGCCCGGGCCGGTGATGTGATCAGCATCGCCGGGGTGAGTTCGGCCTATTGGGAGAACAGCCGGCAGCTCGGCCAGCGCTTCAATCAGGGCCGCTGGGCTGATCAGCCATTGGTGCTTAGTGGGATCGACGGGCATACCGGCTGGGCCAACAACGCCATGCTCAAGCGCCTGAAGATCGACGCCGCACTCGTGAAGAGCCTGTCGGAATCCGAGCGCAGCTACGTGGGACACGAGAAGGATTTCACCCCCACCGGTTACTTTGCCGAATCGCGCTGGGACCTGGTCCGCAGCCAGATTCCGCCACCCAGCCAGCAGGTCATGCTGAAGGCGGCGCGGGAAGCTGTCAGGGTCAATAATCAATACGGCGTTACCGCCTGGATGGACGCTGCGGCGAACGCCGGCAGCGGTGACTCGCTCTTCGATTTCAATGCCACCGAGCAGAGCTACGGCGTGCTGCCGCTGTACCGCGAACTGGCGCAACAAGGCGAACTCACGGCGCATGTAGCGGCGTTACTGCTGACCAATCCCAGGAGCAAACCGGCCGACCTGGCAGTGCTGGACAAGGTCGTGCAGAAATTCGCCGGCGTGCCCAACCTGACATTTCCGGGCCTCAAGGTCTTTGCCGATGGCGTGCTGGAGTTCCCTGGCCAGACGGCTGCAGTGATCGTGCCGTTCAAGAACAGTGGCAAAGACGGTCAACTGCTGATTGATCCCGCCCACTTCGGCGAGTTGGTGGTGGCCGCAGAGCAGCGCGACTGGATCGTGCACATGCATGCCGTCGGGGACCGCGCGGTGCGCGAATCGCTTAATGCGTTTGAATATGCGCGTAAGCTCAACCCGACCCCCATGCCGCACAGCATCAGCCACCTGCAACTGGTCAACCCCAAGGAATTTACGCGCTTCAAGCAACTGGGAGTGATCGCTTCCATGCAATTACTGTGGGCCACGGGTGAGAGCTATACCGTGGAACTGGTCAAGCCGTACATCAGCGCTTTTGCCTACGGCTACCAGTATCCGGCGAGGTCGTTGCATAACGCAGGGGCGCTGATCGCCGGCGGCAGTGACTGGCCGGTATCCAGCCCTAATCCGTGGAATGCCATCGCCCAGGCCAGTACCCGAAAAGGTCCGCTGGGCGTGTTGAATGCCAATGAAAGCATCGATCGGCAAAGCATGTTTTATGCCTACACGATCAACGCCGCCAAAGCCTTGCGTCTGGAGAAACAGATCGGCTCGCTGTTACCCGGCAAACAGGCTGACCTGATCATTCTCGACCGCGACGTATTCAAGGTCTGCGACGAAGAATTGTTCGACACCCAGGTGTTGAAAACCTTCTTCGCCGGCAAAGAAGTCTACACCCCGGCGTCCTGACCGCTCCTTCACCACCCCTGAAAAAACCGTCTGGCCCCTCGCACCGCGAGGGGCTCGGCAGCCGCACGCCCGATATTCCTGCCACTCATAAAAACAAGAGATTCGTATGAACCCGCGCGCATTGCTCACCCTTGCCAGCCTGGCTCTGGCACCCTTGACCTCCCAGGCCATGGCCCTTGACGACAATTTCAGCCTGGACATGAGCCTGGCCGCGCTCAGCGACTACCGTACCCGGGGGATTTCTCAGACATTGGGTGATCCGGCGATCCAGGCCGGCGCCACGCTGGTGCATAGCAGCGGCCTGTATGTCGGCGCCTGGACTTCCAACGTGGATTTCGGCGGCCCGTTCAAGACCCGCCAGGAGCTCGAGTACTACGCCGGTTACTACTGGCAGGCGAGCGACGCCATCAGCCTGGACTTCGGTTATCTCAAGTACAGTTACCCGAAGGAGGGGCAGTTCAATTTCAGTGAGGTGTACGGGATTCTCGACGTCTATGGGGTGAAACTCGGCGTTTACTACTCCAACGACACGCCCAACGGGTTTGGCGAAGACCAGGACACGCTCTACACCTACCTCGCCTACAAGATCGAGTTGCCGGCTGACGCGGGGCTGGACCTGCGCGTGGGTCGCGGCGACGTCAAGGACCCGGCCTACTGGTCCGGCAGCGGTGACAACCGCGACGCCTACTACGAATGGGAAGCCAAGCTCACCCGGGAGTTCGTCGGCGTTACCTGGGGCCTGAGCTACATCGACACCGACCTGTCGCAAAGCGAGTGCGCGAGCTGGTACGGCTATGGTGACCTGTGCACCGCCACGGTGGTCGCGAGCGTCAGCAAGACATTCTGAGTTGCGGGACGCTTCGCAGGACCTGCCTTGAAACGAGGCTGCGATCTTTTGACCCTGAAAGGCCAGATCAAAAGATCGCAGCCTCGTTTCACTCGGCAGCTCCTTGTATGTTGACCCAGCACCCAGCGAGAGAGGTCTAAGCTCGTTGGTGCTGACATACAAAGATGTGT